>NZ_JAMXSJ010000024.1:0-64154 GCF_024124725.1 Halomonas sp. Ps84H-12
TTGCTGTTCAGCTAACGGTTCCCGCTATCAGGGTCCGTAGGGGACTTTCACCCCCAAGTCATCCTGTGAGGCACCACCCTCAGGAATAGCGCCAGTCAAGGCGCTGCGCGCCATGCCTGGCGCACAATGGAAAAGGCTCCCGGAGGGAGCCTGTTGAATAGCAAATCACAATGATTTGTCCTGGCGAGAATGACAATCTCCAGGATTGGGCTAACTACTGCCGTTGCGATGCTGCTGGTGATCGTTGCGCAAAATCTGAACATAAGTGAAACCACAAACACCTGCCATAAGCAGGGCAAAAGCCAAGATCATCCAACCAAAAGGTGTCATATCCTACTCCTCGGTATCAGGTCGGCTGCGCTCGTTGAGCGCATGCAGCATGATGCCTGTTACCCAGATGATAGCACCCAGAGCAAACAAGGCAACTGAATCGCCTAGGGCGATTTTGTCACTTGGGGCGAACAACCCGAGTACACCGGCACCCATGGCGCCAATTCCCAGCTTACGCACATCCTCTGTGACAACCTGGAGGCTTGCAGGCCTCATCAGTGGAGGTCGCTCTCGCAACCATCGTCGGATCTTCTCAAACATGTTTTCCTCCTCATTCCTGCTCTAATGCAGGTCTCATAAGGAGATAGGGGGTGAGGTGACACTTGGAGGGAGGCCTCCCGCAGCAGCAGCTAGGGGAGGCAGGGAATCAGCGATCCGGGCGGACAACTAGGCCATAGAGCCCGTGCGTGACCGGATAAGTGCGGCGCTGACCATCGATCGAAAGCCTCGCGGAGGCCGAACAGGGCCAATCACGTCGATGGAACCGCACCTGGGCGCATCTGCGCTCAATGCCGAATTCGGCAGGGTCTGCACCTTCATGGTGGCGCTCATACGCTCGCCAGAATCCACGGAGGTCGCTCTCCTCCCGAACGATCAGCACGTCTTCAGTGTTCTGCATGGTCTCTCTCCTCATTCCTGCGGGATTGCAGGTCTCGAGGAGAGATAGGGGTAGCCATGACTCCGGTGGCCTCCCGCAAGGATCAGCTGAAGAGCTTGGGCGGCCCTGCCACCTCGGCCTTTGCTCGTTTGCCCTTCGCGCCAGCACCATTGTCGCTGCCAGCTTGTGACGCACTCCCGCTGGAGTGGCTGGCGGATGCCTTCTTCGCCTTAGCTCGGCGCTTCTGCAACCGCCGCTCGATTGGCGACAGTTTCGCCTCGGCCTCCTGGGCTCCTTCCTCGGCCTGCTCGCCTTTCGGTGCAACATCCCCACCTACCGGGTCATCCTTCGGTGCAGTATCCCCACCGGATGCCGCAGCCTCTTTCGGTGCAGCATCCCCACCGCTGGCTGAGGCCGTGTTGGCGCTGTCATCGTCCTCGAGGAGCCAGGAAGCGTCATGCTTCGGGGCCTGCTCTGGGGCGGGCTCCTCGCCTTTCGGCGCAACATCCCCACCTACCGGGTCGTCCTTCGGTGCAGCATCCCCACCGGACGCCGCAGCCTCTTTCGGCGCAACATCCCCACCTACCGGGTCACCCTTCGGTGCAGCATCCCCACCGCTGGCTGAGGCCGTGTTGGCGCTGTCATCGTCCTCGAGGAGCCAGGAGGCATCATGCTTCGAGGCCTGCTCCGGGGTGGGCTCCTCGCCTTTCGGCGCAACATCCCCACCTACCGGGTCACCCTTCGGTGCAGCGTTCCCACCGGCCGCCGCAGCCTCTTCCGGTGCAGCGTCCCCACCTATTGGATCGTCAGCATCCCCACCGCTGGCTGAGGCCATGTTGGCGCTGTCATCGTCCTCGAGGAGCCAGGAGGCGTCATGCTTCGGGGCCTGCTCCGGGGTGGGCTCCTCGCCTTTCGGCGCAACATCCCCACCTACCGGGTCACCCTTCGGTGCAGTATTCCCACCGCTGGCTGGCGCTGTGCTGGCGCTGTCATCGCCCTCGAGGAGCCAGGAGGCGTCATGCTTCGGGGCCTGCTCTGGGGCGGGCTCACCGGCCGCGTCGGCGGCCTGCTCGCCTTTCGGCGCAACATCCCCACCTACCGGGTCGCCCTTCGGTGCAGCGTTCCCACCGCTGCCTGAGGCCGCGCTGGCGCCGTCATCGTCCTCAAGGAGCGAGGAGGCGTCATGCTTCGTGGCCTGCTCCGGGGCGGGCTCACCGGCTGCGTCGGTGTCCTGCTCGCCTTTCGGCGCAACATCCCCACCTACCGGGTCGCCTTTCGGTGCAGCGTCCCCACCGCTGACTGGCGGCGCGGCATCCTCGAAACCATCATCCAGCAGCCATGACACGTCACTTTTCGAGGCCTCATCCTGGGCCGGGACAACCCCAGCGCCAGCAGCTTCCCCTCCTTTCGGTGCAGCGTTCCCACCTACGGGCTCGTCCTTCGGTGCAGCATCCCCACCGCTGACTGACGCCGTGCTGGCGTTGTCACCATCCTCGAGCAGCCAAGGCGGGCTGTCCTTCTGGGCCTTGCTCGGTGCAGGCTCCTCGTCTTTCGGTGCAACATCCCCACCGGCAGCTGGCAGCTCCACCTTCCCGGCATCGCCTCCAGGTTGTGAACCGGCGAAGAGGCTGACCTCGCATACCTCGGAGGCAGGGATGCCCTTGGGAATCTCGGCACGCTCTTCACGCTTCCCGCTGTCCTTGGTCGGCACGACGCCACTGCCAGCGCTGGTGCGCAGCGGGCCGATCACCGTCACCTCATAGGCAGTCTCTCGCGGATACAGCCCGTGATGCTCCTCAGGCAGCTCGACGGCGATCATGCCCCGGAACTCAATGATGCCGGATCGCACGCGCCACAGCGCCTGATCAGCTGGTAGCGTCCACGTCTTGCTTGCTTCACTGCCTTCCGGCACGCCCTCGGCTTCGGTCACCAGCCACCCGCGATCATGGAGCGCCTTCAAGAGGATCTGTGTGAACTGCCCAGTCTTGCCAGGAGCGCGATAGCCACCACCAAGCGCCTCGGCAACACCCTGCCCCAGCTTGGTCAGGGAGGCTTCACGGATCATCGGCTCGGACAGGTACAGGCGGTCGCCCACGCGAAAGCCCGCCGCCTTCACCCCCTTGGCCAGGCCCTTGACCTGATAAGGCACCAGGGGGATGACGCGCAGGAAGGCATCGATCGCCAGCTCCTCCACATCCACTGACTCCAGAACCTTGCTCTTCTCGGTGCGCGTCGTGAGCCCATCGATTTCCCGTAGCTGCTGGAGGAGGGTGCTCGCTCGACGCAGGCCTTTGTCGGTGAGCCCTGGGAAGGTGCTCGGCATCTTGGAGGGCGAGTGCTCGTACTTGACCGCCAGCAGAAGGATCGCCCGTTCATCATCAGGCAGCTCCCACCAGGCGGGAAACTTCGGCAGGAGTCGACCACCCTCCTTGTCGTGAGGGGAGAACCGTACCCATTCGCCGTCCAGTTTCGCATGCGAAATCGTCTTGCCGATGTCGTGCGCTGCCGCAGCAAGGGGCAGAAGAGGGTCGGCCCCTTCATACTCGAAGGCCTGATCCATGACGCCGAGGTGGTGCTCGAGCAGCGTCGTCCCATGGCCATCCCCGCAGTAGGCGTCAGGGTGTGCTTGCAGGTAGCCCAGCAGCTGGTGAATCAGCGGGAGATGATGGCGGGGCACGTCACCCGCCAGCTGTGCCTTGATCGGCTTGAACTTCACCGGGTCCGGTGTGGGCATGGACGTGATGGTGAGATCCATGCCACGAAACTCGCCCCGGGACTTCGCTCGATAACGACGCACGACCCGGCCGACCAACACCACCATGAGGACGATCAGCGTCCCCACGCCCATGCCGCCAACCAGCCAGGGCCAGACAGCATCGACCCTGGCCACCACCGCCTCTGTGGCGGCTGAGGCGGCGTTCGCGGGATTGATGTCGCCCCTGTCCGCATCCCAGAAACCACGAGCCTCCAGCCACGCCTGGAGCGCTTCTGGCCCCATGGCGTAGAAGGCCACCATGCCAGCGAGGCTGTAGAAGACCGTCAGGGCAATGACGGATCGCAGGAGAGTCGAGCGATAGCCCATCAGGCTCATATCATGCGCTCCAGACGCCGAATCCGCCGATAGGTGGGCGGGTGAGTGGAGAAAAGCCCCCAGCTGGGTTCGAGGCCAGCTGGCAGGCGGCTTAGGAGGTAGCAGCCGGCCACCGCCGTGGTGGCGCGTGCGGCATCGCTGTCGGCGCGATACTCCATGAGGCGGCCCAGATGCCGGTCAAGCGCCTTGAACAGCCACAGCGCCAGCCGCAAGCCCAGGAAGGCGACGTTGTAATAGAGGCGGCTGACCAGCCCCAGGACAGGCACGGGACGCAGCAGCGTGTGAATCACCAGGGCCACACGGAGCGCCAGCCGCAGGATGAGGTGCTGGGTCCACCACCAGAGATTGGCCGAGGCATCCCCCCGGCGCAGGTGCGATCGCTCGTGCGCCAGCAGCCAGTCAAGCTCTGCCTTGGGGAGGTTCAGGGCAGCCCGCGTCAGGACGACCACGCCACCCGTAGGGCTAGGCATGGCATAGGCCTGAAGGGCAGGGGACTCGTAGACCCAGACGCGATCAGCCAGCTCGCGAGCCCCGGGGAACAGGCGGCCGACCCGGTAGCTGGCTGGCGCCAGCCGATACCCTAGCCAAGCGAGGATGGAGACGGCGGCTCCCGCCAGAATGGTGCCTTGGGCCAGGGTGTGCGAGACGGCCATCTCGCCCGGTGGACGCAGCAACTCCAGAGGCGCCCCGATGAACACCACCACAGGCAGCACCACCATGACCGAGTAGCCCACCGCCCCAGCGAGACAGGCCGACAGGGCGGATAGAAGCGCCAGCACTAGCCAACCCTACCCTCGCCCTTCGGCGAGCATGCGGATGGCTTCCTGAGTGCTGTGGCCCGCCTCGGTGAGCTTCATCAAGCGAGCCTGATCCTTCGGGTTGGTCGAGTACAGGAAGTACGAGTAGGGGTCGACCACGAACCTGAAGAGACCACCGCCGCTCTCGTGCTTGACGAACACCTCGGAGTAGCCCGCCCCGGGCTTCACGCCACGCAGCATGTCGAACAGGAACTCGTCCTCGCCGCCCAGCTTGCCGTTCTTCTCGGCATAGTCCAGCGAGGGGCCGGACTGCTTGAGCACAAACGTCCAGGGCGCGTTATCGAAGGCAGCCTGGGCAGCCGGCGAGAGGTCGGTGTCCTTGAAGCCCTGGGTGATGAAGCCGGCGCTGCCGTAATACTTACGGATACGGCGGAAAGCGGTCTCGATGAACTTGCCGCTCTTGGGGTCCGCCAGCAGATCCCAGGCCTCATCGATCAGCATCATCTTGGGGATGTTGCGGGGGCGCAGGTACATGTCCCGGGTGGTCCGCGCCATCAGCAGCGTCATCACCACGTTGCGCAGCTCGCGGTCGACGTTCAGCTCTTCAAGCTCGAGGATCGTGAACTCGTTGGAGAGGTCCAGCTGCGGCTCGCCGTTGAACCAGGCAGCGTGGCGGCCGACCGCATAGGGCTCCAGCTGCAACGCGATGTTCTTGGCCACCGGATCACTATCTGCCCGCTTCGCCAGCCACTGGTAGACGTGCTGGGTCTCCATGACCTCACCATGCGCGTCATGGCTCTCCAGGATGGCTTTCTCGATCAGCTGGTACTCGTAGTTGTCCGGCTCCCCAAGCGGGAAGGCCATCTGCGAGATAGCGTCCTTGAGGACCGGGATCATCTCGGCGATCTCGCTCCCCCCGTCATCATCGTCGTAGCGCTGCTTGCCGCGGATGCCCCAGAAGGGGTTGAGGGACACTGGGTAGTTGGGGTCGAAGCGCAGCTCCTGGCCGCCCAGCAGCTCGCACAGCTCCTTGTAGGAGCCGCCCACGTCGATGATCCGCACCACACCATCCCGACAACGCATGTCGGTGACGAACTCGTTGGCGAGGAATGACTTGCCCGCCCCCGAGGTCGCGATGACCGAGAAGTTGTAGGAGGTCGCCGAGTCGAAAATGTCGATGCACGACATTTGCCCCCGGCGCGAGACCAGGAGCAGGCCGTTGGCATAGAGGTACGGGTTGCCCTGGGGGTCTTTGCGGACCACCGGGCCATTGCCGCCCCAGTCGCCCTGGCAGATCGACGCACAGGCCCCATTGAGGCTCGAGACCATCTGCGCCCGCTGGAGGCCCGAGGTCGGTTTGTCCATGCGCGGGTTGTAGCCCCAGGGCAGCGAGGACAGCCAGATCGGCAAGGTGATGTAGCGCTCGCGGGACGCTCGGAACCCTGCCTTCCGCCACAGAGAGGTAACGTAGTCGGCATCTGAGGCCGCACGCTCTGGTTCGGTGATGATGTTGATCCCTGACCACATGCGCACCGGGCAGTAGCTCGAGCGGGTGTCGTTGAGCAGCTGCTGGGTGTCCCGGCGCCGAGTGAACAGGTGGGGCATCATGCCCTTGTACCACTCGGAATCGCTCATGCACTGCTTGGAGATCATCCCCATGCGCATGGTGATGTCGTTCCGCGCCTTCTCGGTCGACGGTTTGTAGATCGTGGTGTGCATCCAGTAGGCCGGCGCGATCCGGTCGGTGGCCGACTTCAGCTCGCCCAGGAGGTCACCCGTCATGTAGAGCCGCAGGTAGTCCGGGTAGGTGTCGATGGTGATCGGCACCACGTCGACTTCGCGCTCGTCATCGCTGAACTGGATGGCGCCAGACGACTTCACGCGGACGCGGGTGCGCTTGTCGAATATCGAGTCGACAAAGCTCCCATCTTCCTCCTCGAGGCGCTGAAGCTCACCAGGCACCATCTGCGGGTTGGCGATACGGCGCAGCACGCGGCGGGCGCCCAGCTCGTTCATCAGCGCGGGGCCAAGGCCCATCGAGGCGAAGGCCCCCTGCACCGACTGGCGAAACTCGTCGCACATGTGGCGCCATGAGCGGATCTCCTCCGCGTGCTCCGGGTCACCGTCGAAGGTCATCGTGAAGAAGGCGAAGTAATGGACCTCGCGAGGGTACAGGCGCTCGTTCGGCAGCAGGCTCTTGTTGTTGGCCGCGGCATCGAGCATGTGCTGGCTGCGCCGCTCCACCAACTCCTTGAGCATGGGGTCTTTGCAGTAGCGCAGCCGCCGTGTCTCCCAGGTCTGGATGCGGTCCTCGATGGCCGGAGAGCTGTGCGCGACGAACTGAATCACCGTGTCAGCTGGCGCCCGGGTAATCAGCGACTCGATCTGCTCCTCGATGTCCTTGCCGGCGACCATGAGCGGGGAGAACTGGATGCCAAACCCCAGCTGAGGGTGCTTGCCATCGTCCCTAACACAGTAGCCATCCTCGTAGTCGAGGTAGGGCAGCAGGGTGGCCGGGTCATCCCGCTCGGTCAGCGCCTCGGCCGCCTGGAGAGGGAGAGCCCGGTCTCCGTAGTCCGGTGCCCCCTGCTGGATCATGCGACGCAACTGGTGCCGCATGCGGGTCATCGCAGTGATCTTCATCTCACTCCTCCGGGACGATCTGCATTTGCGGCTGGATGCGGTTCGGGTTCGGCTGGCGCCCACGCCCCGCAGGCGCAATGTGCAGCTCGCCTGGCGCAGGCCCGATCATGCCGGCGCCGACGCCTGCCTCGCGCAGCTCGCCATAGCGCCATGAATCGGGAAGGGTGACGTAGAGGTATTCGCCAGAGCGGAGAATCCCATCGTCACCGCGCCACGGGGCTACCCAGATACGCACGGGCTTGCCCGGTTGGTATACCGGCTGGTCAGTGAGACCGCCCCCGCTGTAGGGGCGCCACTGCTCGATCTGCTCCTCCTCAGCCTCGGAAGCGGGCTTCACGCCCTCCATCACTGACTCGCTTGAGCCCTCATTGGCCACGGCCGCGGTGTAGACATCACTGGTGCCCACGCACTCTTCGCCGAGATCGCAATCATGTTTGACGGTGGCGCAGCCGCCGAGGAGCAGCAGGGCGCCCAGGGGGATCAACAGCTTCTTGGTCATCGGGTTACTCCTGGGTCGGCATCTTGTCGGCCAGCTCGTAGGCTTCCCACTCAAGCTGCTGACCTTCCTGGATCACAACGGTCCCGCGGCGGCCAGAGGGAACCTCGATCACCGGGAACATGGATTCGGCTTCTTCGATGTAGCGCTCGGCCAGGATCTCCATGGCACGACCAGCCCCGCCGTACAGGCCCACCTCGCCAACGCTATCGGGGTCAACGGTGGTCACCACGCCACTGCCGGTCACGGCCTGCTCTGCCCCCTGGGCAGCGGTCGCCGCGAGGCTGCTGGCGCCTTCGGCGAAACCAGCCAGCATGGCCTTGCCCAGCAAGGCGCCAGCACGACGCTCAACATTGCCGCGCAGCCCCAGGCGGCCATCGGAGTCCACGATGTACCCATTGATGGGGGACTCGAGCATCATCCCGGTCTTGGTGTCGACGCAGGAGATCCGGGTGACATTGATGTGCGCCCGCTCGCTCGAGAGATCCCCGTAGCCACCGCCCATGCCAAAGCAGTCGGCGAGGCGATACCGGGCACTACCCGGGAGGAAGGCATCGTTCTGGATGCGGAAGAGCACCGGCTGCGGGTTGTTGCGCGTCCGTTCGGCGGCACCGAAATCGGCGCCGGTCAGCATCGCGACCTCGGAGAACGAGCCCATCGGGAGGAACCCAGCCTTCGGCGGTCCCATATTCTCTTCGTCGTCCTCTTGAGCGACTTCCTCGTTGCGGATGATCCGGGCGTTGGACTCACCGCTCGAGCCATCGAGCACGATGGGATCAGCAGGCTCATCGGGCTGCCGGAGCTGGGGCAGCTGCGAGGGGATGACCCCACCGCTCGAACCGGAAGAGGTCTGCTGGCGCGGGGGCAGGTTGCCTCGGCCTGAGTCGCTGTCTCGACGCGCCAGCGGGGGCGGTGGCACCACGCCGGGATCATCGCTGCGCGGCGGCCGGAGGTAATCAGTCGGCGAGCGATTGGCGCTGTTGTCGCTATCGCGTGATCCGGTGCCGATCCGCACCCCAGCATCACCGTCGCTATCCGAGGCGTTCACCAGGCTCTCGCGCAGCTCAGCCATGGTGGTCTGCATCGCTTCGCGCTCGGTCTCCATGGAGGACTTGATTGACTCCAGCTGCTCCATAAACTCTTCGTCACGCTGCTCCTGGCGCTCACGCTGCTGGGCAATCTGCTCGTTGGCATCACGAAGCTGGCGCTGGAGGCGCGAGATGGTTGCCTCTTCTCCCGCCCGGGTATCCGGGGAGGTGTCCACGAACTCAGGAGGAGGCGGGGCGGCATTGCTGTCGCTGTTACGCTCGCTGATCGCCTTACTGGCGGCGAGCCAGATAATCAGACAGGCAATGCCCCCGTAGAGGAGCCATTTGCGCGTCTGGGCGCGTTCCAGTAGGCCCTGTGACACGATCTTGGACTTGGCCCGAGAAACCGCTGAGGCCTTGCCGCCGCCAGTTTCTTCAGGCTGTTGGTTCTCTTGCTCTTCAGCCACGATCCACCTCCACGACGATCATCCGAGGGTTCTGGCGCTCGCTCACCACATCCCCATCCAGGGAGATGGCCACGACGCCGGCCCGGTAGAAGTCTCGAGGCTCGACTTCCACGGAGGTGTCGGCCGACAGGACATAGACGTTCACCACATGGCCGGAGCCACGGTATTGGTCCTGGGCGGTGAGCTTGAGGGTGCCGCCGTTGGGCATTTCCATGCGGGCGCTGGACGGGCGGCCCGATGGCTCGAACCCGGCAGGGCGGCCACCCTGGAAAGCGGACAGGATGGTGTCGGCTATCCAGCGATCCTTGGGCCGGCTTTCCTGCTCGGGCTTTTCAGAGAGGTCGGGGGCATTCCGGTAGCGGAACACCTGGGCTTCGATGTCAGCATCCGGCGCCAGCTTCACAGTGAAAGCCTCGCCGCTCTTCAGCTGAACGAAGACAGAGAAGGGCTCTGCATCCTCAGCCGGTCGAATCAACAGGCCCCGCTTACCATCGGTGGGCACGGGGTTATCACGCAGCTCGGCTTCCGGGGGAATCACGATCTGCGAGTACGGCTCGGGGAACACGAGCCGGTTATAGGCATCAGTGGACACAGCCACCGTCTGGACTTCATCGCTGGCGCTGGCGAAGGGGGCGGCGACCATGGCCGCCGCCGCGATCAGCCCCAGCATCTTGGGCTTGTTCATTCTTCCTCCACAGAGAAACCAGCGACGTAGGGCACGCCATCGCTGAAGGCGTAGCGGACCCGGTAGGCGATCGGCCGGTCTTCAACCTGCTCGCTGCCGATCCAGGCGCGAAGCCGTCCCGTGACCCGAACGGTGTCTTCCAGGGCCTCGGTGTGCTCTACGAACAACGCCTGGGAGCGTTCGGAGTTTTCCAGGTCCGGTAGGCGGCCCTGAAGGTCGTTGCCGACCTTCGCGTACAGGGCCGGGGTCATCCGGTTCTGGAAGCGTGCGTACTGGCTCTCGACGTTGTTCGGGGTCCAGGTGCTGTGCAGCTGGGTGTCAGCCACGGCTATCTCGGTGAGGTAGTCCTCATCGGTGTAGCCGGCGCTGGCGCCTACCTCGACTGGCCCCTGCATGAGGTGCAGGTCATAGGGGACCAGCCGGGTGGGCATGTTGGCACTCAGCTGCACATAGCTCTGCATGACGTAGATCAGCAGCCCAGCCAGGAGCAGGGTGCAGAACATCCAGCCCCGGGCCGCGATCCACTGATTACGGAGTGCGTTGAGGTATTTCATCAGCGGATGTACTCCAGGCGCATGGGACGGGGGGCGAACTTGCCAAGCAAGGGATCAAGCCTCAGCCCCATGCGCCACAAGACGTGCTGCACCTGCCCTCGCTTTTGGCCGGCACGCATCTTTTTGGCCGCCATCATGAGCAAGATCCCTGCGATCAGGCCCGGGATGAAGAACCGCATGATGATCCCCACGCCGATGACCATGATGGCGACCACCACCTCAGTCATTTCCCACGCGAAGATAGGGATAGGCGCGTCGACATCTTGTGGAATCCGATAGGACTCGTTAGACATGATCCCTCTCCTTCATCCCTCAGTTACCGAACCAGCTGAAGATTTCCTTGATCATGAAGGGGCCGACAGCGAAGGCACCGGCAATCCCCAGCCCAAGGAAGGCGGGCGCCGCGGATTGACGACCCAGGCCCACCAGGCAGCCGATAATCAGCGCGAGGATGGAGATGCCGATACCGAACGGCCCGTGCGCAAGATCCTCCACCTTGTCGGCGAAGTCCTGGAAGTCACCACCGCCAGCGGTCTGTGCCCAGGCGGGCATGGCCATGAAAAGCGTGGTGGCCACCAGCAGGGAACGCTCCCCGATGCGCTTCTTGTTGGTCGTCAGCGACTCGCGCAGCTGGGCGAACTTGCTGGGCTTGGTGTCGCGGATCTCGACGGAAGTAGTCATTGGTACTGATCTCCTAGTGTCGCAAGGACTTGGTTTGCGTATTGCTGGCCTACCGGGCTCTCCGGTGACCCTGCGTTGTAAGCGGCCAAGGCCGCCTCCCAGTCGCCATAGCGCGTGATGTTCTCGTAGAGAATCCACGTTCCAACGGCGATGTTCGTACACTCGTTTTCCAGCAGCTCCTGCTCGGTAATCCCCCACTGCTGGAGGTGATTCCGGTTGGTCTCTGGATCGAGCCACCATGTATTGATCTGCATGGCACCGAGGTCATAGGTGCCGTTCTTGTTCGGCCCGATACGGCCGACTGCTTGGCCGCGGCTTCCGCTTTCTTGCTGGCGGACAGCTGCGACTACCTGGATGGGCACCTCGTAGTAGGCGGCGATCTCAACGGCACAATCGGGTAGGGCGAACATTGACGACCTCCTAGCTCTGAGCCTGATCAGCAGCCGTCGCCGACTGGCGCTCGCTTTCGGCGCTGGACTGCGGGGTGGTGTCCTGCCGCTCGGCGGCCGGCTTGGGCGCCTCGAAGGGCGTCAGCATGCGCTCGGCGACCATCGCGGTCGGACTGACCCGATCCATCACCAGACCGACTTCCAGGCTCTCCTCGAACCCGCCCTCGGCGCCTGGCTTGGGGATCTTGCGCAGCAGCCCGGTGACGCGCCCCTCGACGTGCAGGGCGGTGCCGGCTGAATACTCCACGAGGCGGTCGACCACACGACCAAAGGCCGCCATGCCGATCACGCCGGTATGCTGGAACGAGCGGCCCAAGTCCGGGCGATCCGGGCCAATCTGGAGGTAGGCGGTGGAGGGCGGCCCCTCCTTCTCCGGGCTCTTCACGCCGCGCAGCAGGCCCACCGCGATGAAGCGGTTGAACAGGTGCTTCTCGATGTTGCCCTCGATCATCGGCGTGGCCGGCTGGATGTTGTTGGCCACCAGCTCAGCGCTCAGGTGTTGCTCGCCGGAAACCTGGGAGCGACGCACAATGCCGCCGACATGGCCGAAAATCTCGATGTAGGAATCCACCGGCAGCTTGGCCGCTCGATCGGACAGGTGCCCCGGGATGCGCACGATGATCTGGTTCACCGACTGGATCAGCGCGTCGGTGGTGCGTTTGTTCTTGCCGACCTTCAGGACCATCAGGCCGGAGCGACCGGGCTCCTTGGGCGGCTCCTTACGGAGGATCTGGGCGTGGGCGATAAAGACGTTCATTGATCTGCCTCCAGGTGAAAAATCTCGGCGCGACGGTTGGCCGCCCGCGCTGTATCGGTCGTGCCGTCAACCAGCTTGGGGTAGGTGCCATGCCCTTCCGTCAGGAAGCGGGCATCAGGCCAGGCCTTGCGAAGCTCACTAGCGATCGCATCGGCTCGGCGTTGGGAGAGGGGACCGTTGTAGGTCTCGGGTCCGATATGGTCGGTGTACCCGACCACGAGCACGCGCCCGGTCAGCGCCTCCCCATCCAGGAAGGACGCAAGCTCTCGCTGGGAGTCCGGGGTCAGGGCGGTGGAGTCGAACTCGAAGTGGAATCGCGCCAGCGGCACGCCATCCAGGGCGTCCTTGTACTCATCCGGCATGGCCGCGTAGCGGGCCTGCCAGTACGCCTCGTCGTAAATGGTGCCGCCCTGGGCATACCGCTCCAGGCCTTTGCCGGCACCGTAGTACCAGTTGTAGGTACGGTTGGCGTAGACACCCAGGTGCTCATAGCCCGGGACCAGGACATAACGGCTGGTCAGGGTGTTGTAGGCGTCAGGCAACACCTCCCAGCGCTTGGGCTCCTCAGCCGGTGGCTGGGCCACACAGCCAGCGAGGGTGGCCACGAGCGAGGCGGCCAGCACGGGGTTTCGCAAGGACATCAAAGGTTCTCCAGATACTTGATTACCGCCTCGGCCTTCTCATCCACGTCGCCAGCCAGGCTCAGCAGCTCGACACCGGAGCGAGAGACGACAGCAAAGGCTGGGTACTCCCGCAGCTCGGCCCGCTGAGCAAGCCGGATGGCCCGCTCAATGGCCTCGACTGAGCTGCGGTCCTGAATGCGGTCTTCAGAAAATTGGTTCCAGCGGACTTGGGGAACGTGAAGCTCGAGATGCGCCAGCACCTCATCGAGGTTTTCGAGAGGGACGCCGGTTTTCCCGGCTGCCAGGAACGCCTCACGGACCTCCTCAGCGATCCCCGGGATCTCACGGGAGGCGTAATAGGTGCGCTCGCGCCAGGCACGCTCGAGGCTGGTGTGGGAGGGGAGAGGGGCGTAGCGGTACTCAAGCTCGGCGTCTTCGACGGCTGCCTCGATCGCCGGGTGGTGATCACTCATTGCCTGGCAGAACTGGCAATCGAAGCTGGCGAACTCGACCAGCGCGACAGGGCGTGGTTCAGCCGCCGTCGCGCCAGCACTGACCCCCACGGCGAGCAGGGTGGTGGCCAGGGTGCGAAACAGAGCGGGGAATCGACGGGGCGCGAACATCATTCGCCCTCCCCGGTCGGCGCCTCGGGATCGGTGCCTTGCTGGCTCTCAATCCAGGCGTCTTCGTGCAGCAGGCGCCACACGGTAAAGCGGCAGGCGTAGTCGGCAGACTCGAAGCTCTCCTGCACCGAGTCCTGATATTCATTGAAGGTCAGCTGTGTGAGGGACGTTGCCACATTGCCGAACCACAGAACGGGCTGGCAGGTGCGCTCAATACGAGCTTCTGAGTCGGTCGCCAGGACGATCCATGCAACCCATACAAGAATGGCCACGCCGATCAGCGTGCTACCACGAACTCCCATCATATTCCGCCTCCCAGCGGTGCTCTCTCATCAGGTGCCCGAATGGGCCTCGCTGACTGATAGGGCGGCCACTGACACTAAATGGCGGGGGAGGGCGATTTTTTTCGATCGGCGTTGGAGGCGCGGTCATCACGCGCTCTGCGGCAAAGGGGGAGCGCCTGCTGGCGCGGGGTCAGAACAGGGCGAGTTGGTCGGTGGGGGCCGGCGTCGTTGGGGCCGGCGTTGGGGTGGCGCGGTCGGGGTAGCAGCCTGACGCATCATCAGCGCCAGCCAGCCAGGCCAGGTCTTCTGCCGTCCAGGGCGCATAGGGCGACGGCTGGTAGTTACCCAGCGTCCGGTACAGCTCATGCGATAACTGATACGCCTCTCGGCAAGTACGATCCATGCGATCACCATTCCTGTCTCGCGCCTTGCGATGCTATCCCAAGGGCCTGAGCTGGCGCGAGCGGGCGGCCCGCGCCAGCCAGCCAGTTAAACGGCGGGGCGGTCGGCCACCAGGAGCACGACCGTCACGCCGGTTCCCGCGAACTCCCCCTGCCGAGGCGCCGTCCAGGACACGTCCCAGCCTGGCAGCACGTCCTTGCCGCGCAGGGAGCCCGGGAGCACGGCCACCAGGCGACCGCCTGGGGCGACACACTTCGCCGCCGCCGCAAGGTGTAGGGCCGCTCGGCCTTGGCTGAAGGGCGGGTTCATCACGACCTTGCTGAAGGCGCCAGCCATGCGCCCATCTTCAGCCCAGGTCAGAAAATCCGCGTGGTGGCAGGTGTAGCCCTTGGCCGCGAGCACCTTGCAGTGAAGGTCCGCCAGCTCCACGCAGGTCGTCTGCGCCTGTGGCAGCCACTCGGCCAGATGGCCCTGCCCTGCACTCGGCTCCAGGATCTTGTCGTGCGGGCTGATCTCGGCGAGGTCGACAGCCTCCTCGGCCACACTCGCCGGGGTCGGGTAATACTGGTGCGAGCGTTGCTCAGGCAGGCAGCCGGTCATCACGAGATGCGCCAGCGCCTCCTCGGGGTCATAGTCGAACTCGAAGGTCGCCATATCGACCTTGGCACCCCCGATTCCCACCAGGGCCTCCTCGATGGCTTGGCGCTCGCGTTTCGACTGCTGATCGAGCGTGTACCAGGAGAGGCTGAGCTTGCGGCCGTTGAGCCGGGCGTCGGCGATCTGACTGATCACCGCCGAGGGCAGAGGCATCTGAAGGGCGGCAAAGTGCTTCTTGCTGGCGCCAGCAGAGGGACGCTTACGGAAGGCTGCCGGGATCGCAGCCGGATACCGGCTCGCCAGAATGGCATTGAGTCGATAGGCCAGCTCCGGGTGAACCTCCACATGGCAGGTGCCTTTCTTGTAGAGCTTGAGCCGGATGGCACCACCATCCAGGTCATGCCATACCCCAAGGCGGCGCTTCACGAGATCCAGGGCCTTGCGGGTCGTCCCCGGCAGCGGCTCCTCGCGCCCCATGAAACGCGCCAGTACGGTGCGAAGGTCGTGGATGTAGCCGCAGCGCCGAGAGTCGATGAAGTCCAGCACATCGAGCAGTCCACCGAAGATCATCTTCTTGCTGAATCCTTCAGGGCGGTTGGTGACATGCTGGCCCGACAGGGCGCGAAACACCCCATCGACCTTCTCGGCGAAGAACTCAGCACGCTGCAACAGCAGTTGCTCTAGGGTGGCCCGAACGGTGGCCTCCTCGAACGCCGGGGCCTTGTGGCGACGGATCTCATCATTCCACTCATAGCGCCGGTCAGCCGGCATCACGTCGAGCACATCAGTCAGCGCCAGCGTCCGCTGCCACATACCCGCATCCAGCGCCGCCACAGCACCCTCGACATCGAATAGCCGCGATACCTGATGACCGCCGAAGCGCGAGAGGTCGTGCTGATTCCCCTCCAGGAAGTAGCCCATGGCCGTGCTGTATCCCTCGCCAAGAACGAGGTTGGCCAGTCCCTCGATCTCCGCTTTCCTCGACTGGCGCTCGCCCACGAGGCCGTCAATGAGGTCGGTGGAGACGGGGGCGAAGAACTCCCCGAGGTCGTCCAGGTATTCGGTGCTGGCGCGAGTATCGATAGCTTCGTGAATCATGCAGGTGTCCTCCCTAGTAGCGCTCGTGCGCCAGCGCGGCGCCGTAGTGTTCCGCGATCAGGCCGTTGATCCGGTCAATGTGGTCGGGGCGCTTCAGCCAGAGGTGAAGGTTCCCGTTCGCAAACCAGCGACAAACCAGCCACTCCGTTTCCAGCTCCCCGGCCCGGTCGCCATCGCCCAGCAAGGCGGCATGGCGCTGCTCTTGCAGGCGGTGAGCCAGCCGCTCCTCATGGGGCACTTGGGACGGCTCCAGGCCCTCCAGCACCAGCAAGATGCGCTCCAGGTCATCCACGCGCTCCCTGGCGCTCCCGAAACTGCGCCAGCCGCCGTGCTCACTGAACGCCTGCTCGACCACCAGCCGCCGCTTGACCTTGAACGCACTGTGGCTGCGATACCGCTTGCAGAGGCTCTGGAACAGCTCGACCACCCCGCGCCGGAATACCTCATGGCGTGTCTCGAACAGGGCCACAAAGGTCGATTGCACGTTCTCCCGGTTCAACGGCAGGGGGTCATCATTGAGCTGGCGCTGCACCTCCTGCTTGTCCTGGGCGGTCATCACGTCACCCAGGCCGGAGCTATCGAGCAACCAGCGCCAGCCATTGGCATCGAAGGTCTGCCGTGCCTCGTTGGCGATCCGGTCACAGAACGCCTCGGGGCGAACGCTGAGATCGTGCCAGGACAGATGCCGGAGCATGGAGGCAAACCGGAAGCTGCTGATGGGCATGAGGGAGGCGGCCTCGGCCAGTTGCGCCGCTGCGCCCTGCACCAGCGCCAGCGCTTTTTCTCGACGCGCCAGCAGATCGTCCATGGCGCCCAGGGCAGGGGAAGGGAGCTGCGTCGTGTCTTGCTGCATCGGTCGCGGCCTCGCTGCGTTGTCGGTACGATGTAAACACCTTACGACACGAAAAGTATTTACAGCAAGCGTTTTTAGCGTTCAATGCACACTTTTTTGGAGGCTGCATGGAAGATAGAGACATCAGCAAAGGGCAGCTATACGCCGCTTTAGCAAGGCTAAGGCTGCGCGGAAGGGCCTGCGATGCTGCCGTTGAAGTGATCGAGGGAGTGTGCGCTACCTATGCCGAGGCCGCGCAACGCCACGGCATCAGCCGGGCGGCTGTCTCACAAGCCGCAAAGCGCATTCGGGCCGAGGTTGATCGGGCGTTCGTCACGGTCGAGGTCAGGTTGCCGCACGACTGCGCGAGTGAG
The DNA here is from genome assembly GCF_024124725.1 of Halomonas sp. Ps84H-12. Taxonomy (NCBI): domain Bacteria; kingdom Pseudomonadati; phylum Pseudomonadota; class Gammaproteobacteria; order Oceanospirillales; family Halomonadaceae; genus Halomonas; species Halomonas sp. Ps84H-12. The sequence continues at coordinate 17,371 of NZ_JAMXSJ010000024.1, forward strand.
CTGGAGGCGTGGGTCAACGCCAAAGGGGGCAGCGTGTCAGTGGGTGATATAGGCCAAAGATTCAAACCCACCAGATAAGGGAGGATGTCTGGAATTTCTGGTTGATATGGACTTGCAGGTCTATAGAGCACTGCACTTCAGGATGGTACTTATTCGGACAGTCCTGTGCGGCCGGATGGACAGCCTCGGCGTGATGCGTATACTGCAATTGTATATACATTAATCTCACCTAAGGATGCCCATGGCCAGCACGCCGCCTCTCTATCAGCAGATACAGCAGCACCTGCTGGAAAAGATCACCAGTGGTGAATGGCCAGCCCATCACCAGATTCCCCCGGAGGAGCAGCTGGCCCGGGATTTCCAGGTCAGCCGCATGACCGCCAACAAGGCGATTCGCGATCTGGTCCAGAAAGGATATCTGACACGCCAGCCGGGTCTTGGCACCTTCGTTACCGATCGCAAGGCCGAATCGTCGCTGGTGGAGGTGTACAACATCGCCGAGGAGGTGCGGTCTCGGGGGCATCGGTATGGCAACGAGGTGCTGACCTGCGAAGCGATCGACGCCGATGACGAGGTGGCGCTACGTCTCGGAGTTCGGCTCGGCAGCCGAGTCTTCCACACCCTGATCCTGCATCTCGAAAATGACGTACCCATCCAGCTGGAAAGGCGCTTCGTCAATCCGCGCTGGGTCCCGGATTATCTCGACACCGACTTTTCCCGCCACACGCCCAACGAGGTGCTGGTGGCCGCCTGCCCCATCACCGATGTGGAGCATATCGTCGAGGCGGTCCTGCCCGACCACCAGGCGGCCGAGTGGCTGACCATCGATACGGCGAGCCCCTGCCTGAGCATGATCCGGCGCACCTGGTCCGGCGAGCAGCTGATCAGCTATGCCCGACTGCTCCATCCCGGGGAGCGCTACAAGCTGCGCTCTTCGATGCATCGCGAGCCGAAATGAGCGCCCCTTCGTTCTTTACCAACGCAAACGGCCGGGGATTCCCGGCCGTTTGCGGTTGCGAGTCTGGAGGCTGTTTCAGCCGGCCAGTGTCTGCACCAGATAGCCGGTAGGGACTGCCAGCAGCAGGCTCAGGGATACCCGGATGAACCACACCACCAGCATGCGACCCACCGACAGCGGAATGCTGGTGGAGAGGATGCAGGGGATCGAGGCCGAGAAGAACAGCACGGCGGACACCGACACCACGCCGGCGGCGAAGCGAGCCGCGAACTCGGCCTCTGCCATCAGCAGCGCCGGCAGGAACATCTCGGCGAGTCCGGCGGCGGAGGCTTGCGCCAGGGCGGCGGCATCCGCCACTCCCCACACTGCCACGAAGGGGTAGAAGAGCCAGCCCAGCCACTCGAACAGCGGTGTGTACTTGGCAGCCAGCAGGCCCAGCAGCCCCACCGACATGATCGACGGCAGGATGCTGATCGCCATCACTAGTCCTTCCTTGAAGTTGAGTGCCACGCTGCGATGTAGGCTCGGGGCCTTCTCCGCCACTTCCAGGCCGGTCTGCCATGCCGTGGTGAGACGCTTGCCGGGTACCGCCTGGGGTTCGCCATCCGCGGCACTGTCATCCATCCGTGAGAGCGGCGGCAGCCGCACGGTCACCGCGGTGACGACGAAGGTGATCAGCAGGGTGAGCCAGAAGTAGAGATTCCAGACGTCCATCAGGTCGAGGGTCTTGGCCACGATGATCATGAAGGTGGCCGAGACGGTGGAGAAACCGGTGGCGATGATGGCTGCCTCCCGCGCCGAATACTGCCCGGCCTGATAGACCCGGTTGGTAATCAGCAAGCCGATGGAGTAGCTGCCCACGAAGGAAGCCACGGCGTCGATGGCCGAGCGGCCCGGGGTGCGCCAGATGGGGCGCATCACCGGCTGCACCAGTACGCCGATCAGTTCCAGAAGGCCGTAGCTGATCAGCAACGCCAGGAAGATGGCGCCGATCGGCACGATCAGGCCCACCGGAATCACTAGCTTGTCGAACAGGAAGGGCAGCATGTCCGGCTCATGCAGGAAGGCTGACCCCCAGCCGGTCAGTGCCATCACCGCGGCGACGACACCGGCAATCTTCAGGACCGTGAAGATGCGCTCGGTCAGGCTGCGGTTCCAGTAGCCGCGGACAGTGGATAGGCCGCGCCGGCAACGATCAGCGCCAGGGCATAGAGCCCGCTGGCGTCCCCCAGCAGGGCGCGCGCACCGGTCACCATATGGTCCAGAGGGATAGTGCGCTTACCGACGATCTCGATGGGTACGAAGAAGATCAGGATGCCCAGGACACTGGGTAGGAACAGCTTGAGCAGGGTGGCGGCAGCGACAGGTTGCCGAGCCTGGGGGTCTTGGCGATTCATGGGCACGCCTCTTGTCTTCTGCCGTGCGGTGACTGGGTCGAGATAGGCATCCTGCCTCGATATGTATATACAATAAGATAAGGCAAGCCACTGCCATTGCCTAGCCACTCTGGCTAGACATTGGTCTAACACCTCAATCAACAGCGGACACCGATAGACTATTAAAATACTTTAATAACAATTCATTAACTGGATTTTAAGGCGTCTTGACCTTTTGTAGCGTGCTGCTTGTAACCTGCTTTCTCTTGCGGGAGCGGGTTGACAAGCTCTTGGGAGGTGGGCTTATCTGTATATACATTCAACCTGCACCTGCTGAGCCACCCCGGAGGAGTCCTCCATGTCGAATATCCCCCCTATACGTCGCCTATGGCGCGATATGAAAGTCTTCGATGGGCTGCACACGCTGCCCGAGCCCATGGCCGTCATCACCGACGGGGCGCGGGTCGCGTCTCTGGTGCCGATGCGGGAGTTCGATGAAGGGTTGGCGGAAGGTTGCCATGACATGGGCCGCGGTGGCGTGATGACCCCCGGCCTGGTGGATTGCCATACCCACCTGGTGTTCGGCGGCTCCCGTGCCGACGAGTTCGAGGCGCGCCTGGAAGGGGTCAGCTACGAGGAGATCGCCCGGCGTGGCGGGGGCATCCTGAGCACCGTGACGGCCACTCGCGGAGCCACTGAGGACGAACTGCTCGAGCTGGCCAGGCCGCGGCTCGACGCGCTGATCGCCGATGGCGTCACCACCGTGGAGATCAAGTCCGGCTACGGCCTGACGGTCGAGGACGAACTGAAGATGCTGCGCGTGGCCCGCCGCCTCGGCGAGGTGTTGCCGGTGCGGGTGGTGACCACGCTGCTGGGCGCCCATGCGCTGCCGCCCGAGTTCAAGGAAGACAGCGACGGCTATATCGACCTGGTGTGCCGGGAGATGATCCCGGCCGCCGCCAACGAAGGCCTTGCCGATGCCGTCGATGTGTTCTGCGAGAAGATCGCCTTCTCGGTGGCACAGTGCGAGCGGGTCTTCGAGGCCGCCGAAGCGCATGGCCTGCCGATCAAGGCCCACGCCGAGCAGCTCTCCAACCTGGGGGGCACCGCGATGGCGGCCCGTCACGGGGCACTCTCCGCCGATCATATCGAATTCCTCGATGAGGCCGGGATTGCCGCCATGCGCAAGGCCGGTAGTGTCGCCGTGATCCTGCCGGGGGCGTTCCACACCCTGCGCGAGACGCAGCAGCCGCCCATCGCGGCTCTGCGCGAGACCGGCGTGCCCATGGCCGTGGCCACCGACGCCAACCCGGGCAGCTCGCCGCTGTTCATGCCGACCTTGATATTGAACCTGGCCTGCACCCTGTTCCGCCTGACGCCCCAGGAGGCCCTGGCCGGCATGACCGCCCATGGCGCGACTGCCCTCGGACTCAACGGAGAAGGGCGGATCCGGGAAGGGGCCGCCGCCGACCTGTGTGTCTGGAATATCGACACCCCGGCCGCACTGGCTTATGCCGTCCAGCCCGGTCGCCTGCGTCAGCGCCTGTTTCAGGGGGAGTTGACCCATGCCGTCTGATACGTCGCTTCACCAGGATTTCGACCGCACCTTGTGGCAGGGGCGCACCGATCCCGAGCCCGGCAGCGAGCGCTGGCACCAGAAGATTCAGCCGCTGGCCGAGGGCGGCACACCCGGCTGTGCGCTGCTGGGGTTCGCCTGCGATGCCGGCGTGGCGCGCAACCAGGGTCGTGTGGGTGCCGCCGATGGCCCTGCGGCACTGCGCCGTGCCCTGGCGCCGCTGGCCTGGCACCGCCAGGGGCCTGCCTATGACGCCGGTGACGTGCGCTGTGAAGGCGACGCCATGGAAGAGGCCCAGCAGGCCCTGGCCGACCGTCTCGCTCCGCTGCTTTGCGAGGGACACCTGCCCATCGTGCTGGGTGGCGGTCATGAGGTGGCCTACGCCAGCTGGTCGGGGCTCGCCCAGCACCTGGCGGCCCGCGACGAGACGGCGCCCCGCGTCGGCATCATCAACCTGGATGCCCATTTCGATCTGCGTGACCCCCAACACGTGCGCTCCTCCGGCACCCCCTTCTCCCAGATCGCCGACGACTGTCTCCAGCACGGCTGGCCATTCCGTTATGCCTGCCTTGGCGTGAGCCGCGCCGCCAATACGCGAGCGCTGTTCCACCGCGCCGACGAGCTCGGGGTGATGGTGCGCGAGGACCGAGAGATCACCGCCCAGCGCTTGGCCGACATCGAGCGGGATCTGGCGGACTTCATCCGCGACTGCGACCACCTCTACCTGACCATCGATCTGGACGTGCTGCCGGCCGCCGAGGCTCCCGGGGTAAGCGCCCCGGCCGCCCGTGGCGTTGCGGTCGCCCTGATCGAGCCGCTGATCGAGGGCATTCGAGATAGCGGCAAGCTGCGCCTGGCCGACCTGGCGGAGCTCAACCCCGGCCGTGATATCGACGGCCGCACCGCCAGGGCGGCAGCTCGCCTGGTGCATCTGCTGACCCTGAATGATTGAGAGCCGACGGCTCCACGACCACGACAACTCATCAAGGCTTCTGAGGCAACACGCCATGACCCAGCAAGACAAGCGTCACGACCCCTCCCGCAAGATCGCCGCGCCCACCGGACCCGAGCGCAGCTGCAAGAGCTGGCTGACCGAAGCGCCGCTGCGCATGTTGATGAACAACCTCCATCCGGACGTCGCCGAGCGCCCCGAGGACCTGGTGGTCTACGGCGGCATCGGCCGCGCCGCACGCGACTGGCAGTGCTACGACACCATCGTCGAAACCCTGCAGCGCCTGGAGGACACCCAGACCCTGCTGGTGCAATCCGGCAAGCCGGTCGGCGTCTTCGAGACCCACAAGGACGCCCCGCGGGTGCTGATCGCCAACTCCAACCTGGTGCCGGCCTGGGCCAACTGGGAGCACTTCAACGAGCTGGATAAGAAGGGCCTGATGATGTACGGCCAGATGACCGCCGGCTCGTGGATCTACATCGGCTCCCAGGGCATCGTCCAAGGCACCTACGAGACCTTCGTCGAGGCCGGGCGCCAGCACTACGGCGGCAAGTTGGCCGGCCGCTGGATCCTCACCGCCGGCCTGGGTGGCATGGGCGGCGCCCAGCCGCTGGCGGCCAGCCTGGCCGGCGCCTGCTCGCTCAATATCGAGTGCCAGCAGTCGCGCCTCGATTTTCGCCTGCGCACCCGCTACCTGGACGAGCAGGCCGACGACCTCGACGACGCCCTGGCCCGCATCGAGCGCTACACCGCCGAGGGCAAGGCGATCTCCATCGGCCTGTGCGCCAACGCGGCCGACGTGCTGCCCGAGCTGGTCAAGCGTGGCGTTCGCCCCGATATGGTCACCGACCAGACCAGCGCCCACGATCCCCTGCATGGTTACCTGCCCTCCGGCTGGACCTGGGAGGAGTATGTGGCACGCGGCAAGACCGAGCCCGAGGCCACCGTCAAGGCCGCCAAGCAGTCCATGGCGGTGCATGTCCAGGCGATGCTCGACTTCCAGAAGATGGGCGTGCCGACCTTCGACTATGGCAACAACATCCGCCAGATGGCGATGGAAGAGGGCGTCGAGAATGCCTTCGACTTCCCGGGCTTCGTGCCGGCATACATCCGTCCGCTGTTCTGCCAGGGCATCGGCCCGTTCCGCTGGGCGGCGCTCTCCGGTGACCCCGAGGACATCTACAAGACCGACCAGAAGGTCAAGGAACTGATCCCCGACGACCCGCACCTCCACAACTGGCTTGACATGGCACGCGAGCGCATCAGCTTCCAGGGCCTGCCGGCGCGCATCTGCTGGGTCGGCCTCAAGGACCGCGCCCGCCTGGGCCAGGCCTTCAACGAGATGGTCAAGAACGGTGAGCTCAAGGCCCCGGTCGTGATCGGGCGCGATCACCTGGACTCCGGCTCAGTGGCTAGCCCCAACCGCGAGACCGAAGCGATGCAGGACGGCTCCGATGCCGTGTCCGACTGGCCGCTGCTCAACGCCCTGCTCAACACCGCCGGCGGTGCCACCTGGGTATCGCTGCACCATGGCGGCGGCGTGGGCATGGGCTACTCCCAGCACGCCGGCGTGGTGATCGTCTGCGACGGCACCGATGACGCTCACGCCCGCGTGGGTCGGGTGTTGCGCAACGACCCGGGTACCGGTGTCATGCGTCACGCCGATGCCGGCTACGAGATTGCCAAGAACTGTGCCCGTGAAAACGGCCTCGACCTGCCGATGATCAAGTGAACGGTCTGATACCTACAAACAAAGAGGACATGACATGAAATATATGCCGAACAGTGAGAAGTGCCCGCTGCCTTACTCACCCTTCAAGAGTTGTACCGTTCCGCGTCCGATCGGCTGGCTCTCTTCCATCAGCCCGGATGGTGTCGAGAACCTGGCGCCTTACAGTCAATGGCAGAACCTGACATTTGATCCGCCGATGGTGATGTTTGCTGCCAACCAGTATCCCGATGGCCGGCGTAAAGATACGGTCATCAATGCCGAGAAGACCGGCTGGTTCGTCTGGAACATGGTGACCTGGGATCTCAAGGACGCCATGAACACGTCCGCGATGGCGGTGCCGTATGGTGAAAGTGAAATCGGTCTCGCCGGGCTGAAGACGGTCAAGGCAGACCTGTCTGATGTGCCGATGGTGGCGGATAGTCCTTGTCACTTCGAGTGCAAGTACATCTCAACGCACCGCCTCAAAGGCAACTCGAACGTGGGCACCATCGACATTGTCTTTGCAGAAGTCGTGAAGATTCACGTCAAGGATGAGTTCATTACCGAAGAGGGAAAGATCGACATCATGAAAGCTCGCCCCATCGCACGCATGGGCTATCACGATTATACGGTGGTAGACAATCGCTTCGAGATGAAGATCCCGAAAGCCTCTGACGATGAGGCAGATGGTCTTGAAGGTCGCCCTTGATAACTGGCAGATGGGGGGGAGGTCTGTTCCCCCGTCATCATCCTAGACTAAGAGGATGTGGAAAATGGAAAATAGCGCTGTTGAAAACAAGGCCAAAAAAAAGCATTCACTTGCAGAAATTCTGAGGGTAGCGATTCCGAGCTTCCTTGGAATTATGGTTTTCTTCGTCCCGATTACAATATCCGATAAGAACACCATTCTTCTCGATCACCTAGTGATCTGGTGCGAGAGCCTACTGGGTGAAAATAGCCAGTGGTATGCGCTGCTGCTTATCATTGGTGGGTCAGTGTTACCTATCATGCAGAAGTTCTGGCGACAGGGCTTCGGCAGTATCGTATTCACGCTCTTCAAGTTCATCGGCTTGGTACTGGCCGGCATGGTCATCTTCGAGGCTGGCCCGGCAGCACTCTATGAGCCCTTCATGCTGGAGTTTCTCTGGAAAGCCCTGGTCATTCCGGTCGGTATCCTGGTGCCGATTGGCGCTATCTTCATGCCGCTTCTGGTCAACTATGGCCTGGTGGAGCTGGTCGGGACATTGACCCAGCCCTTCATGCGCCTGGCGTTCAAAGTGCCCGGCCGGTCTGCGATCGATGCGGTGGCGTCCTTCATCACCAGCTTTGCCGTTGGGCTCTTGATTACCAACAAGGCCTACCTCAGCGGGGAGTACTCCGCGAAAGAGGCTGCCATTATTGCGACGGGGTTCTCCACGGTATCCGTCGCCTTCATGGTGATCGTGGCCAGAACACTGGGGCTGATGGATATCTGGGTAGTGTTCTTCCTGGCAACGTTGTTCACTACTGTTGTGGTAACGGCTATCAGTGCACGCATTCCTCCCATCTCAAGCATGGATGACCACGCCGAGAATCGAGAAGTGACACCGGACAAGGGCAATCGCGTGGCAACGGCAGTGGCTGAAGCCATTGGGGTCGCCAACAGCCCGAAGAGTTTCTTCAACCTGGTCAAGGATAACTTGAAGGATGGCATCGTGATGACGATGACCATCCTTCCCACCATCCTCTCGGTCGGCACGATCAGCCTGTTGATTGAGAAGTACACGCCGACCTTTGACTACATCGGGTATATCTTCTACCCCATTACGCTTCTCTTTGGGATGGAGAATGGGCTGGAGCTCTCTTCGGCGGTGGCGACCAGCTACTCAGAGATGTTCCTTCCGGCATTGATCATGGCGGAAGCGGATGTTGTCTCGAAACTGGTGGCAGGTATCACGGCCATTTCGTCTATTCTGTTCGTCTCTGCCTCCATTCCCTGCATCATGGCAACCAATATTCCGATCTCTTTCTACGGGCTGACGGTTGTTTGGGTGATTCGAACAGCCCTTACGATGGTGGTTGCCATTCCGTTGTCGATGTTTATCGCAGCCTTTATAATGTAAGGGCTGGCCATGGGTATTATGGTGGGATTCCTTTCTATGCACCTTTAGAAAGTCATTGGTTCGCAAAAATTACATGCAAAGCTATTTTTTCGCATGCCGCCCTACTCTACAGGGTGGCTTTTTTGTGCATCACGAATATAAATGGCATAGTGCAAAAGCGCTTTACCTCTCTTGACCGTTGGATCTTTGGGCTATTGCAACTCATCTTTTCGCCTGAATGGGCCGCCTGGGGTGTAAGAGCCTTGTCTGTAGGGTTTGGTGCTATCAGTATTCACCAGAGCCACAAGACATGAGATGCAGCTATTGGCGAAGGCCATTGCCCAGGTCCGTCAGCAGTACGACGAGACTGCCATCAATGACCAACGCCCTGCCCGCAGTACCAGTGATCACCGCATTTGAGATAGCAATGCGACTGGCTACCGGCCTATCATGAGTCAGGACGGGCGCCTGAATACGCGACCCTGGAAGGTGAGGGCTATGGGGCCTTGCGCTGCTGTGCGATCAGGTCGGCTGCGTCCATGATCTCGCCAGCGGTGAAGTACATTTCCTTGGCCGAGGCTCCCAGGTAGCCGATCGGCTTGGGGAGGCGAACACCGTACAGCGGCTGGTCGTGACGCACCGCTTCCTTCAGCTCGGCAACCCGCACATTGAGGATGCGGGCTGCGTTGGCTACGCCAATCCTTGTCGAACGAAAGTCGGCCATGCCATTTCCCCTCCTCGGTAGTCGATCCTGACGTGAACAAGCCCGCAGGATGCCGAGGGGCATGGCGTGTGGCAAGTCACAGCGAGGCTTCGTTGCCACCCCTGACGGCGGGCCGGTAGCGGCTCAGAACGTCCTCCAGGTCATCGGGGATTTCCAGGCACGAGCGAAGATCGCATTGCGCGTGGATCAGCAGCGCCAGCTTCGGCGTCCACTCAGGCAGCCCAAGGTGGCCGATGTACTCCTCTGCCACCGGGCCAGCCAGGAACTCGGCCGCGGAATACTGGTGCTTGAGGTTGTCGCTCTTCAGGTCATCAATGGCCTTCAGGAATACCTGGGAGAGCAGCTGGCGCTCGGGCAGGGTTTCCTGTCCTCCCGGAGCGCCAACGGCAACATGGTGGCCGGGGATCAACACACTGGCGAGGGTCGAAGTGAGGCTTTCCATGGTTTTTCTACTCCCCTCCCGCAGTGGACACCTTGTTGCTCACGGAACCGTCAATCGCTGCCATCACGTCCATGGGGCGTGATACGCGATCGAAGCGGGCCTCACTGGTGCCCGTGCCAGCGGCGGACATTTCCACGGTGCCATAGCCCAGCAGCCGCCCCATGATGGTCTGGTTCACCTCAGTTGAGCGGATGTGGTGGATGTGAAGCGGTGTCACGCGCCGAGCGATGATCCCATGGCGCTCAATGACGCGATCCGGCTCGATGACGTACTTGTGAGCCAGTCGCTGGTAGGCCACGTTCAGCAGCCCCCAGGCGGCTACCCCCATCCCGGCCCAGGTAAGGGCGGCTGTCAGCGGCGCGGCGGGGTTCACCCCGGCCAACGTGAATGGGGCGTCGGGGGCAGCATACAGCGCCGCCCCAACGGGGATGAGCAGCCAGTAGCCCAGCAAGGCACGGTGGCTGACTCGATAGGTGATGCTCGTACTCATCGAACTATGCTCCGGCTTGGGCCACCTCCGCTTTTTCAAGCCGGTGGCGCAGTTGTGAATGAACCGTCTCAACGTGGAACAGCTCAATTTGGTCGTCAGGCCAGCGGATCAGCACGAAGCCATCGCGCAACAGGTGTGTGAGAGGGGTAGGGCCACGAATGACGGGGGAGGGAGTGCTGTCGATGCAGCGCAGCTCCCAGCGGCGAGTCGAGCGGTCATAGAGGAGCGCGGCGTTTTCCTCACCGCCAGGCCACTCAAGGTTGCAGTCTCGGGCAAGGCGCCTGACTAACTGCCGGGCCTGGCGGGTACTACGCTCGCTCATACGCGACCTCCAGCCCCCAGACTCGCTCAACCGCGCTTTCGATCTCCTGCCTCACGCGATCCATCGTCAGTAATCGCGCTCCCTCCTGGTCGATCCCCAGCACGAGTTTCCCGTTGCGTTCCTGCATCGTGGCCCGTCCCACAACGAGCCTCGACAGCAGGGAAAGGTCGGCTTCTGCCTCCTGAATCAACGTTTCAGAGTTCATTATAAAGCCTTATCTATACAATACGACGTTTTTTAGTTAAGTCCACCCGGCGCATTGGCGGTCGCCTTGCCAGGCCATGCGGTTGCGGTATCAGCCCAACGCCTTTGCGGTACACTCATTTTAGCGATTTCGCATGCGAAATCCTGACCCGAGGCAAGCATACTGATACTCAAAAGATGCCGCAGCGGCTTTAGCTGTAAATCGTCGTATTGTATAATTACATCTATAGGGCAACATTGCTCGGGATCACAACCAAGGGAGAGAAGACAATGATGATCAAGCGCACACTCCAAGGTCTGGCTGCCACTTCCCTGCTCGCTCTGGCGACAGGCTGTGCCGTGCCGCAAAGCGCAGGACACCTCCAGGGGGCCGCGGCCAATGCCATCGGCGGCGTTGCCGACGCCATCAGCGGTCGCAGCTCCAATAGCGCCAGTGCCGCAGGCGCACAGGCAGCGGGGCAAATGGGCGGCGTTCGCGGCCTGGTCAATGGCGGCAGCGCGGCCATGAGCGGTGCCGCCTACGGCGCGGCTGGCGCAACGGCGCTGGGCGTGGTCGATAAGGGGATGCGCGGAGCTTTCGCCGCCATGCAAGGTGATCCCGAGGTAGGGTTCGAGGACGTAGCCAACATGCAGCAGAATGTCACCAAGAGCGATCCCTATGTGGACGCCGAAGGTCGCACCTGCATCGACTACCAGATCAGCGTCACAGGCGGCCCCGAGGACAGCGAGCAGAACGTCACCACTTGCCAGAACGCAAAGGGTGATTGGGAGAAAGTCTGATCGAGTAAGGGGTCGCGTCCAGCGCGGCCCCCAACTGAAAGGAGAGGATCATGGGCGACGACACCCTCAACACCTCACGCTTCACCAAGCCTGCCCTGGATATGACGCGGCTTGAGGCATACACGATGGTCGCCATGCACGCGATCCTGCTTGGCGAGGGAGGGGGGCAGCTCAGCCCCGAGGAAGTCGGAGAGAACGCGGCTGCCATGGCCGAGGCATCCCTTTCGGCTGCCTCTGACACTCTGGATGAACAAGCCAGAGAGTGATGCTCGACCCGGCACAATAGCGTTGCCGCCCATGAATGTGACCCACCTTGACCGGGCAGCCGTCTCACCGCGGCTGCCCGGTTTCCGTTGGCCCCGCCTTCTTGCCTGGGAGCGCCCCGCTCTTGTCGCCTCGCTCCGATTTCGCATGCGGAACTGGATCAACCCGCCCTGGAGAACCCCACGCCGATTTCGCATGCGAAATCGCTACTCCCTCTGAGGTGACGGTCATGCCCCTACCCTTGCTGTGACACAGGCTCTCCTTGGGCCGGGATCGTCGCCTCGGGCTCTTGGAATAGTCCCATATCTGGGACTATAATAGAGCCACATCCATTCGGCGGGACAGGTGAACGCATGGCATCTCCATTGGCTTTTGCCTCCATCAATCAGGCCCAGCGCATGGTGGCCTTGAGGACTTTCCACCTCCCGGAAGAGGAAGCGGAAACCGTGGCCATCCTGCTGGCTAATCGCGTGATCAAAGGGGCAAGCGCCCATCGAGAATGGTTCGTCATATCCGCCGACTTTCCACGGGACTGCGCGGCGCATTACCTGTGTGAGGCCGCTCATGCCGATCTACCGGTGTTGTGCGCCCTCGCCAAGGAAGCACGCGGCGCTGGCCTTCAGTGGCTCATGCTCGACCCAGATGCCCGCCCCGTCCCCGGACTTCCCATCCATGACTGGAAAGCCACGTTTTGCAGCGAGGCTGCTGCGTAACTCTGCATCACGGAGCGATCTCATGACCGATCACAACCAGAACATTCCGCTTCGAGGCCGCAAGGCCTCCCATGAGCACCCGCAATTCCCCCGCCAGGACTGGCAGCTCGAATATCAGAACGGCGACACACAGCTCTCCTACTGGGGCTGGGTTGCCAAGGTTCGCGAGGAAACACGGAGCCTCCATCACCATGCTGGCATTTGAACAAGCCCCCTCGGCGAATTGTGCCGAGACACCCTCGACCCTCATGAGCATCTTGGAACGTCTGCTGAGTGAGCTGACACCGAAAGGGATCGGCAAGCTGGTCAACGGATCGCTCGAGCGCGTCACCCTCGGAACAGGCTGGCAGCAGCGGCAACCAGTCAGCCTCGAGGAGCTGGTGGGCGCCCTCGGGCAACAGCGCAAAGGCACGCTGACCCTCACCACCGAATCGGGTGAGACAGCCTCGCTGACCGTCGAGCCCGGCCGGCGCCTCCCCATCACCTCCATGCAGGCCTCCTGCTCGGCAGTCCTCCTGTCGGTGGTCGACGCCTGGGAAGCCTGCTGCTGGGACGCGAGGTGACCTCGTTTCCATGCTTTCCACGCCTTTCCATGCCCGGTGGCCACGCGGCCTGGATAGCCGGAAAGGCCTGCCGAGCCCCATGGGCTCGGCCTTTCCATCCATCAGACACGAGAAATGGCACATGACGATGAAGACGGATGCTGTTCGCCGCCAGCTTAGCCTTCACACCCCGTTCGACCGCCTCAAGCGCACTGACCAGAAGAAGGCGATCAACCGTTTCCTCGAGGGGGAGAGCTTCGACAGCGTTGCCAGAAAAGTGAGCCAGTGGGCTGAAGCATCCAACAAGAAAGCCAGCACCGCGGCCAATAGCCAATGAGCCAGCTGAACGCCTAAGGAGGCCTTCCCACATGAGCACGAGTCGCATCCTGGACAAGATCCAGAAGTGCATGAGCCTCGCCAGCAGCGACAACCCGGCAGAGGCGGCTGCCGCGCTGCGTCAGGCTCAGAAGCTGATGGAGAAGCACAACCTGACCGCTTCAGACCTGTCGTTGCACACCGTCAGCGAGGCCGAGGCGCGGGGCGCGTCTCGTGCGAAGTCACTGCCAGCCTGGGTGGTCTTCCTGAGAAGCACCATCGGTGAGATGTTCGGCGTGCAAGTCATGAATCGCTACCAGAAGCTCGGTGGCGTCTGGCAGAACTGGGCCGTCTTCGTCGGCATCGGCGAGAAACCCCAGGCGGCCCAATACTGCTATGAGGTGCTGTTCCGGCAGATCAGCGCTGACCGTAACCGCTACAAGAAAGAGCTTCACCCGCGCATGGCGCCTCGCCGGAAAAGCCGTCATTGCGACCTGTTCTGCGAGTCCTGGGTACAAGCCGTGCGCTCCAAGGTGGAGGCCATCGCGATCAGCGAGCAGGACCGCGACGTGATCGAGCGCTTCAAGGAGAAGACCTACGGCGAGCTGGAAAAGGCCGAGTGGCGCGAGCAACCCCCAGCCAGCAGCGAGCAGGAAATCCATGCGATCCGCTCAGGTCGCGAGGCAGGCAAGGCCGCGCAGCTCTTCCGCGGCGTCGGGGCGCAACCGGCCCCGGCACAGATCCACCTCGAGGAGGGCGCTCTGTAGGGCGCCTGGAGAAATATCAACTTCCAGGGCCAGTGGCTCACGCCAGGCGACACTTCTGCTGGATCGACCAGCACACACCATCACAGGGATAGGACACTACCTATGTCACGACACGGCTTCTTCAAGGTGCTGCACGACCCCACCGAGGCCCAGGAAGACCTCACCGACCTCGTAGGGTACGACCTCTATGACTGGCTCAGCCATGGCGTGGCCGGCTACGACGAGGCCATGGGGACGTTCTTCTTCAACCTCGAGGGCAGCTGGATCTTCGGGATAGAGGGCGAGGAGATACCGACCATCGGCATGCTGCAAGCCATCCTCTCGGCCATCTTCAGGGGCGCAGAACTGCCCTTCAACCAGGAAGGCCTGAGGGCGATCGCTGAAGAGGTCGAGGGCTCTCCTGCCGTGCTCACGCCGGCAGAGGCCGCGGACCTGTCCAACAGCGTCTCGACACCGTATCTTGAGGAGCGGGTCGCGTTGGCTAACTACTTCCGAGGTGAGCCCGAGGCGGCCACCCTGAGTAGCGATGCTGAGGACGAGGCCCCAGCACCCGAGGCGGAACCGGAACCCCCTGAAGCGCCGGGTGAGCCCAAGCGAGGCTTTCTGAGCAAGGCCCTACACTCCCTCTTCACGAACCGATAATCCCTGATGCCCAAGCCCTCCAACCTCATAGACTCCTGGCTCCACGTCGCCACTGCTGGCGGTACGCACCCCAAGTCGGAGGCCCTGGCCCAGCTCAATCGCGACCTGGGCACCAAGTACCGTCCGAACAGGCTCTATGAATGGCGGGCTGGCACCTTTCCGGTGCCGTCTCATGTGCAGGCCTACATGCTCCATGCCGCGCTCAGCTGGATCATCCAGGAGGAGGGCGGCAACGTGCCAGAGGATGACGCTGGATTCACCGACAGGGTGCTTCGGCGCATGCTCCCCCCGCCAAGGGCGAAGTAGCGCCTTCCGCTGCATCTCAGCCCATTGTCACGTTGGGCAGCTCATCCCATGAGGTCAGGAACCGCGGCGTCTGCCGTGCATGCCGCTGGCGCCAGCGCTCATCCTGACGGCGGCCCCCAAGCGTCACCGTGCCCCGGCCGAACTCGCGGTTGAGGGCATCCATCACGCCCATCACCTTCGCCGACTGCTGGCGCTCGGCTTCCGTCTGTTGACCCTCGAGCCAATCGAGCTGCATGCCTTCACGATCCGCGAGGTCGACCATCATGACGCCTGCCTTGGCATAGAGCAGCCCTGGCCGGTAGATGGCCTCCAGGGCGCGTTGTGCCGCAGCGACGATGAGCCGGCTGTCATCGGTCGGCCGCGGCAAGGTGAGGGTCAGGCTGGGGAAGTCCTGGGGGAGGTCGCTGCGAAAGCGAGGCGTCGACAGGAACACCATCACGGCCCGAGCCACGGACTGCTGGCGGCGCACCTTCTCGGCGCCAGCCTGTGCATGCGATCGAACCGCCTCGCGCAGATCCTCGAGGCGCCCGGTGGTGCTCCCGAAAGTGCGGCTGGTCATGATGTTCTGGCGCTTCTGGTCGATGTCATCCAGGCGGATCACATCCTGGCCGCGCAGCTCCCACAAGGTCCGCTCCAGCACAATGCCAAAGCGTCTGCGGATCTCGCTGGGGTTGGCCTCGCGAAGATCCAGGGCGGTGTGGATGCGCAGCCGCGCCAGCTTCTCGCCTGTCCGGCTCGCCACGCCCCACACATCCGTCACGGGCATGCGCCCCAGGTGAGCCCGGGTCGCCGGATGGTCCGCCTCGAGGACGCAGATACCCCCATAGGCGGGTTGCTTCTTGGCGATGCCGGTGGCCACCTTCGCCAGGGTGCGCGAGGGCGCTACGCCGATCGATACCGGAATGCCCGTGCAGCGCTGAACCTGCTGGCGCAGATCGCGGGAATGCGATTGCAGAACCTCGAGAGAAAGGCCCGACATGTCAATGAACTGCTCATCGATTGAGTACGGCTCAACGGGGCCGGTGAAGGCCTGCATGGTGGCCACCACGCGCCGTGAGCACTCCCCGAACAGCGGATAGGCCGAACTCAGCAGCACGGCCTGCCGGCGCACCTCATGAGGCAGCTGAAATACCGGCGTGCCGTTGGCCACCCCCATCGCCTTCAGCTCGTTCGACCGCGCCACGATGCAGCCATCTCCCGAGGAGAGCACCCCTACAGGACGCCCCGCCAGCTCCGGCATGAACACTCGGAAGCAGCTGACGTAGAAGTTGTTGCAGTCGCAGTGCCCGATCATCACCGGCCTCGGCGACGGTGGGAATGGATGTTGTGAGTGACCACGCCCCAGGTCTCACACTCCACGCCACGCAGCGCGATAGGCGGATACTCGGGGTTCCCCGACAGCAACGCCGGCTGACCATGCCACCGGCCCAGCTGCTTGCAGGTCAGCTCCCCGTCGAGGGCGACCACAATGATGTCACCCGTCACAGGCGCCAGCGATCGATCAACGATAAGCAGGTCCGAGTCATGAATGCCGTGACCCACCATGCTGTCGCCCTTGGCCCGACAGAAGTAGCTGGCGCTGGGGTGAGGGATCAGGTGCTCGGTGAGGTCCAGGACACGATCAAGCTCCGCATCCGCGTGGATGGGAAACCCGGCCCGCACCTCCCCAGCCATCAACGGCAGGGCATGGCGAGACTCACCGGCTGACTGGCCCAGGATCTCGAGGCCCCAGGCGGTAACGTCATCATGCTGAAGGGGTGGCATGGCTCTCTCCCAATACTGCACATGCGCACAGTATCAGAGAGTCGACGGGGATGTGGCAAGGCGGCGGTGCCAGACGGGAAAGATCGATGCCCAGCACTCCCGGCCCAAGGGAAGCGCTGACGCGCTGCGCACGGGCGCTACAGGCGGCTATCGGGGGAGAAGTCGACCTCCCTGGCGCCATCGGCAAGCGCCTGGAAGTCGGGGTGCTCAGGGTTGAGGAGGTAGTTCGTTTCTCGGGGCGCGACAACGCTCGGAACCGCCAGCGCCAGGCTCGACTGCCCCTCGAGCCAGTCGTCACCGATCTCGGCTGTGGAGGGTGGCGCCGGCTCAGCTCGCCAATCAGCAGGCAGCACGTCCTCCGGGAGCTGCATCAGCACCTCTTCCGGGAACGTCACCTCCAAGAGCGCGTACTCCTTCAGCAGCTGGTTGTCTTCCAGGTGAACCATCACCTCGAGCATGGCCAGCGACTCGGTGCTCGCGAGGTACACGCAGGCCTTACCTTTGCTGTTCCAGCGCCCGCCGTACAGTCGAGCCCCTTCACCATCAAAGGCTGTCTTGAGCCACTTCCGCTTGACGAGCCGATAGCCGCGTACCGAGGTCATACAAAGACGCCGTGCTCTAGTCGACCGATCAGGTCCAGGACAGCTTCAGCGCCAGCAGTCGTTGCCACCATCTCCACCGGGCGGCGACCGCCCAGCCCACGCACCGGGCTGAGGAGCCATTCCTTCGCCTTTGCCTTGTCACCCTCGAACAGGTCCACCGCGCTCTTGTAGACTTCAGCGAAGCGGTACAGACGATCACCTTCGGCCGGCTTGAAGTAGCCAGCGTCAGCTCGGCGCTTCAGTGTCGCCGGGGGGATGACCACATACCGCGCCAGCTCCTTGCTCTCGAGCCCAGAGGCCTCGGTCAGCTTGGTGTAGACCTTGTACGACACGCCCTCATTCAGCGCCTCGTGCAGCTTGGCACCACGCGGAGGGAGGCCAAGAGCCTTCCAGAAGTCGTCCTTCCGGCGCCTCACCTTCGGCCGATACTCTTTGATCGCGGCTTCCATAAACCCTCCTCGCAGCATTTGATACCTCTTTAGTGTATCAGATGATCAGCGCTTTGCCGCTATCCCTCCACACCATTAGGGAGGCTCAAAGCGATGAAGCATAACGCTGCGTTTCTGCATGCGGAGTGAAGAGGAGAAATACCTTGCTAGCTTCACGGGGGACCAGGATCACCCACCCTCGCGAGCAGCCTCCAGATCAGCGGCAGGAGCGTGGTAGGTCATCTTCCAGTTGACTTAACCACTTACCTTTACGAGGGGAGGGCGAAGAAGGCGCCCTGCATAGATGTACCCGGTCTGGAGCACTTCGGTCACGACTCCCTTACCGAGGCCAGTGCTGTGGTCGATACCGACCGCCTCGTGACGCTCAGGATCAAACCGCTGGCGCTCAGCCTGGATCACTTCAACCCCATGCTGGGCCAGGGCGTCCCGCTGCATCTGGATGATCATCTCGAGCCCTTGCCGGTGGGCTGCATCTTCAGGCCCCGTCATGCTGCTGATCGCCTTCTCGAGCCCATCGATCGCTGGCAGCAGGTCATTCGTCAGGGCCGTGATCGTCTCGTCTCGTGCCTGGCGGACCTCTTTCTCGCGATCGGCCTCAAGCGTCTGGATCTTCTCGGCTGCCTGCTTCTCCAGGTCGCTACCTACCAGCTCGATGTCATACCGGATGTCGCCTCGCTTGGCATCACCACGAACGTACCCACCACGACCCCGGAAATAGAGCGGCCGTCCAGGCGTGTAGCCCTCGATAAAAGGGTAGTGCTCATGGCCTTTGAGGGTGGGATAGGCCACCTCTACCTCGGCCGGAAACACCATGGCCAGGTAGGGCACCTCCACCACGGCGATCAGATGCTTGCCTTCCACCTTCAGGTGAGGTGGATGCTCCACTTCGACCTCAATGTAAAGGTCGCCGGCTTCCCCGCCATTCAGCCCTTCACTGCCTTGCCCCTGGACCTTGACGGGGAACTTTGTGTTGTCGATGAAGCGAGGCTTCAGAGCGACCCGGATGCGCTCCCGCTTCTCGACCAGGCCTTGGCCATCACAGGACAGGCAGTGCTCCTCAGAGTAGGGCATGAAGCCTTGGACTCCCGTTCCCCCGCAGCCTTCGCACGAAGGGTCACCGGCCATGGGAGCTGATTGGGAGAGGTAAGGGGCTCGGCACACCCGGCAGATAGCCTTGACGCACGACTGGCATCGGACTCTGCGGCGGTAGTCGACTCGAATGAGGTTGTGCTCGGCGACCGACCGAAGCGAAGCCGCTTTGGTGATCCGAACATCCTTGCCTGGGACCGGCTGCGCGTGGCCCTTCAGGCATTCATTGAATGCAATCTCAGACACGTCATCCTCCTGGCTCAAGCGCTCTGCCGCAGCTGCTCGATTTCATCCAAGGCAGTCTCCCGCTCTCGGAACCAGTGGTCGCGACGTGCCTCAGCCTGGGCCTTATCCTTCTCCAGGCGGGCGACACGTCTTGCCAGGCGAATGCACTCGCGCCGCAGCTCTTGCTCCGACATCGCGTGGTACTGTGCGATCGCGGCTCCCATCTCAACACCTCCTTGCCTTCTCAGCCCCTCCCCATCACGACTTCGGCTTGGGGATCTTCACGCCTTCCAGGTTGTAGTGCTCGCCCAGCTCGATAGCCCGGCGCACGGATTCCAGGACCGGCCTACGCACCATGCGATAGCGGGTCGACTCCGGTGAGGCAAACCAGCCCTTCACCGTTTCGACGCTGTAGCCCGTCAAGGTCGCGACATGCTCTTGCTTCAGTCCATGGCGCTCCATGAGCTGGCGCAAGGCCTCGTTGTTCGATGTCTCGGATGTGCTCATCTAGGTCTCTCACTCAGGGCCGCCCGCCGTGGCGAGTGGCCAGATTCATAGGGGCGCCTGCGGCCTTCTGCTGGCGCCAGAGAGGGGTTACGCCTCAAGCCCCCAGCGCTGGCGGGCACGTTCCAGCGCCGTCCTGGGCGCCCGTTCCTGGGCCTCCTGCGCATTGAAGTGCGCCAGCAGCTCGCCGAACAGCTCTCGGTCATTCAGGTCGAGGTCGATCCCTACAAGGTGGTCGACGGCCTGATGAATCTCGATGGTCGTCCAGGGGTCGAGCTGGGCGACCTCCTCGTTGTCGCGGATCAGGCGCTGAATTTCGGCATGACCCTTGATCGTCGCCAGCTGGCGTTCTCGCATCTCTTCGCCCGACATACAGCCTCCAGGTGAACGGCGTGGACATAACACGAATGTTATATGTGCAATGCACACCTTTGCAAGTGTGACCCATCCCCGCGATAGCCCCTATTAGATATTCAGGACCATCGGAAATGTGCCGCTTCGGCTACGAAAAAAGTGTGCGCCGGCCTTGATAAAGTGTGCAAAGCACACTAAAATGACAGTCATCAGGTGGAGGCCAAGGCCTTCTGAATACCGCCACCGCAGGACGAGCACCGATGACGACCTACTTCATCCCCCTGTTCACCCTCCCAACCATCGTGGTCGAGCCCGGCCACTACCTGACTCGGGCCGGTGAGCGCGTCCTGGTCGAGCGGGTTTCCAGTCGCCACGACTTCAACTGCACAGGGCGCTATGTCAGCTCCGGCACCGCCGAACGGTGGCACAAGACCGGAAGGATCATGGCCACCTCCGAGACGCCCAACGACATCGTGAAGCGCCTGTAACCCACGAACCAGCTGCCAACATCCGAACGCGAGGAACCCCCATGAAGCTCAACATCATGCACCCGCTCTATGTCGTCGCCGGCCTCTCCAGCCAGAGCGAGCCCGGGAACCAGTGGATGCCGATCTCCACGCAGACCTATCCGGTGCAGCACGTCGCTGAGCGCGAGGCCGAGAAGATGGCCCGCCGTGCTCGCGCTCACGAGCAGGTCGGCGTCATCGAATACAGCGCCGATGGGGCGCGGCTGGTCGGCCAGATCCATCAAGGCGCCAGCGCCTGAAGCACGACCACGCATCGCACGAGCCGAACAACGACAAGGGAAGGGAGTAGACCATGAACCTGGCGATCAACCTGGACACCGAAACCGCAGCACCGACCACTTTCGAGCCGGCCGCGGCGCCGCTGCCCCAGCGGGCGCGTCAGGCTATCGATCTCCTCAAGGCGATTGTCACCGAGCAGCCCACCTCACTGCTGATCGCCTATTCGGGCGGCAAGGACTCCACCGTGGTCACCAGCCTCGCGCTGGCGGCCCTGGCCGAGCTGGCGCAGGAAGGGAAGCTGAGTGGAGACATCGAGCACATGGCCGTGACCTCCAACACCGGCATCGAGAACCCTGTGATCGAGCGCCATGTCGGCAGCCATCTGCGAGCCATGCGGACGTTCTGCGCCGAGCACGCCATCCCCCTGAAGGCACAGTGGGCCTTGCCGAGCCTGGCCGAGAGCTGGCAGGTGAGTGTCCTGGGTGGCCGTCGCCAAATGGCCTGGCCCAGCGAAGGGCAGAGCCAATACTGCTCTGTCGACTGGAAGATCAAGCCGATTGACGCGCTCAAGCGCCAGCATGCCAAGTCCCTTCCCAAGGGCGTGCGTCAGGTGACCCTGCTGGGCAGCCGGTTCGAGGAGTCCGCTCGCCGTGCGGCAAACATGGCCGACCAGGGCGCCGGTAGCGGCGTGGTGGATCACCAGGGGCGCCTGCTGGCCTACCCCATTGCCGATTGGACGACCAGCGACGTGTGGGACTACATCCTGTTCGCCCAGCCCTTTGGACAGGGAGGGCCTTTCCCGAGCTACGCCACCTCTCTGGCAGACGTGCTGGAGGTCTACAACAGCGCCAACGGCGAGTGCTCCATCGTCGGCGACAGCGGCAAGCGGACCCCGTGCGGCGCTCGCACCGGCTGCTGGGCGTGCCCGTATGCCGGCAAGTCTGACGAAAGCCTCACCAACATGGCCAAGGACAACCCGGAGATGGCGCCGCTGCTGGCGCTGCGCCAGTACATCGTCTCACTGCGTCATGATGTGGGCGCCCGGAACTTCATCGGCACCGACATCAAAGACGGAGGCGACATCAATATCAGCGCTGCTGGCTATAGCGGCCGAGTCTTGCTGGACCTGCTGCGGGCCTGCCTGACCCTCGACGCCGAGGAGATGGAGCGCTCCGACAACCCGGCCTTCCAGATCATCACCCCGCAGGAGCTGGTCGCGATCGAGTGGAACTGGGCAATTCGTGGCATCCAGGTGCGCCCGTGGGAGGCCACCCGCGCCTGGGTCGAAGTCCACCACCAGGGCAAGCGCTTCCCCATTCCCAGCGCCAGCACCGCAGCCCCGGCTCAGGCAGGCGGCCAATCACTGCACCCCTTGGAAGGGGAGACCCTGGGCTCTGTCACCACCCCGCTCATGGCCAATGCCGGCGTCACGGTGGCCACCGGCTCTCGCCTCGAGGTTGACCCCGAGGGCGCCATGGAGATGCTGAGCATCGAGGGCGACATGCTGGCGGCCGACACCGAGAAGGCCCCGGAGAGCGTGGCCAACTCGCTGCTCATGCGTGGCGTGGTCAGCATCCCGGCCAGCCGCCGTGGCGAGCTGGATCGCCGCCTCACCGCGGTCGCCCGGCTGCGCGAGGAAGGCGTCATGCAGTGGGCCTTCCACGGTGGCCGCCCGGAGCTGGCCAGCAACGAATTCCAGCTGGAGATGGTGGGGTAATCTCACACCACGGCCCCGGGCAATCAGGGGCCTCAGTTTCGCATGCGAAATCGTCACCTAAGGTGGGATATGAAAAGGCCCCGGGGGAAACCCTGGGGCCTTCTTGCGCATGCTCAACCGGCTCTGCTACTCCGGCCCAGAGAGCGAGATGATGCCACCCTCCTGGGCCGGGCTCTCTTGCCACCAGGGCTGCATCGGTATCAACTGGCATCTATCAATCGCATCGGCATTGGCATCGTAGAACGCTTGGTAGCGCTCGATGTGCTCAGCGCAGAACGCCTCAAGCTCAGCGATCGGAAGGCGAGGGGAGTAGATGAGACCATGACCTTCCTCCAGATCCGTGATCAGTGCCGTGCCATCATCGAACTCGGCTAGGCCTGACCCCACCAGATCCATGGCCATGACGATGTGCTCTTTGCCATCGGCAAACTCGCCGAGCATCAACTTTATCGGGCCAGGGTCATAGGGCTTCCCAGGAATGCGCGTCACGCCCGCTTCTTCATAGGGCGGTGCAGTCACGGTGGCGACGGTGCCCCCGTGTGAGATCAAGTCCCCGACCACTAGCTCTTCGACGGGCTTGGGTGCCCAGTGATCGTACTGGAACGTGCTTATGGTCTTCATTGCTACTCCGCTTGTTCTATGCCTTTTGGCTCTGGTACAGAGCGATAACCCCAAGCCCTACAGCAGCGACTCTTGCGCCCCAGACGACCCACTCAGGCGCATGGAAGAACCGCAACAGCCTCAGGCTTGCAAGACTCAGTGCTCCAGCGGCCAGAAGGGGAATACCCGCTTGTCCATTTCGCTTCCTTTTCATCGGTCAGGGTGTCAACGGCCTTCCACCACCAGTCCACTGCCGCTATCACCGCTTCCGATCACGCGCTGCATGGCCGCGTAGATGCGCTTGATCCCCCGGTCGGACTTGAGGCGCCTGAGCGCCTTCGGGGCGAAACGCCAGAGCCCCATCATCTCGTCGGGCAGGTCACCGGCTACCCAGGCCTCCTCCACGGCCTCCTCGTCCAGCTTGAAGCCCACGATCTTGAGATGGTGATCGGTGCCGGCCGCGACGAGACTCCGGTAGTAGGCTTCCGGCTCCTCCAGGGGATCAGCGTGCTTGTACTGGTCCCAGGGCTGGTGGTAGAGCACATTGGGCTTGGGCACGGTTTGCCAGGTCGACAGCACCTCCTCGGGGCCATCCCACTCGACCACCAGGGCTGCGCCAGCTGCCTCCACCTGCTGGCCATCCGGGGCATAGGCGACGGGCTTGCCGCGCACCGCCGTGGCATACAGGTTCAGGCAGGCATCCGTGTTCATCGGGTCAACCGAGAACGGGGCATACCGGCCCGCCTTCGCGATCTGGTAGGCCTGCACCGGGCCGGTCACATGGAACAAGCATGTCGCCATAGGTTCTCCTCAAGTTGTGGTGGGCGGCCGGGTCACTCCATCTCTCCCCGAAGCTCGGCCAGTAACGTCTCGCGTTCCTTTTGTGCTGCCTGGAGGTCAGCATCATCGAAGGGGAAACCCCGACGCTCAGCTGCCGCCATCAATGCGTCTCGATCTGCGGGGTCACCCAGCATGTCGTGCCAGCGGCGAAGCTGCGTCACGACCTCGAAGTGATAAAGCTCGTAGTGAAGTCCGCAGCCAGACCCAGACCCCTCCTCGGCCATTTCGACAAGACGGCGAGGCTTGATGAGGCATCCAGGTTGACTCTGCCTGGGGTTCGCAATAAATCCGTCAGGGGTCACGTCTATCCTCCTTCGTCCCTCAATGGCTGGCGCCAGAGGGTCAGTCTTCGTCCTGCTGCGCGTGGAGCAGGGCGGCGATCTCGTGCTCAACCGATGCCACGGCTGGCGCCAGCGTCTCGTCCACTTCCTCCCTGCCCAAGCGGGCGACTTCCTTCCAGCGCTCCAGGGCATCCCGGGACACGAGGTAGGTTCGGGCACAGTCGCCCTCGGGCACCTGCATCTGAAGCGACTCCAGCAGCTCGAGGTCGCGCATGGAGAAGACCTGGACGGCCGGCACCAGCAGCCCCGCCTCTTCTGCCTGGCGGCCGGTGGCGGCCTTGTCCCAGTCACGCTCGGCGCTCTCGAAGGCAGGGTGAGTCGCGGTCTGGTAGCCACAGCGTTGGCAGGACAGCCAGTGGGCATGGAACCAGTCGGTCACTCGCCGCTGGTAGTCCGGGCTGTCCTCGCAGCCGCAGACAGGGCAGGGCGCTCGCTCTGCCATGCCACCTCCCGGTGCTTGCTGGGTGATGGGTTCTTGAGACCGGACATTCATGCGAAGCCCCCGGAGAGTTGGCTCAGTGACTGAGCCCGCGCATTGGCGCTCTCGCGCACGATGTCGGGAGAGAAGCCGGCACCACAGTGGACCTCATCGATCATCACCAGCTGGAGGTAGCCGCGGTTGATCAGGTAGTTGCCAAAGCCTTGATCGGAAATGTCGCGGTGCGAGAAAGCCCCGGAAGCCTCCATCTCGTTAATCTGCTCGATGGTCACCAGCCCCTTGTTGAGGGCGTCGAGCGTTCCCTGGCGGTAGGCCGCCTGGCGGCAATACTGCTCGGCCAGCTCGCCCAGGTTGAGATCCACGAGCGCCCGGTACAGGCCGCTGCACTGGTAGTAGGTGGTCCCACCACTGGAGAGCGCCAGCAGCTCTCCCTTACGGTGACTCGGCTTCGCCATGATTCGGTCCCCCTTGGTGTTCTTGTGCCCCTCTCTCGAGGCCGGCATGCGCCATGCGGTGAGCGCTGACCATGCAGGCATAGGCGGAATGCAGCGCATCGCCGATGATGCGATCCGCAAGCTCGAGAGGGGTGGTGTCGGTAATGCCGGCCCGCCGAAGATCCTGTTCGATGACGGCGCGGTGGCGCTGGTACTCCTGGAGACGACCGGCCAGAGACTCATCCGGGGCCTGCTCCGGTGACGGGTTCACGGTATGCAGTGAAGTGCCCATCTCTACCTCCTACGTTGCAGCACGGCTCATCGGTTGCGCGTCGATGATGGAGGCCAGTCGCTCCAGGGCCGTGATGGAGATCGTCCTCTCGCCTGCCGCGCTACGCGCCTCATGGCGGCGCAGCAGGGAGAGATCCCGTGGCGAAACCCCGTGGTCTCGGCAAAACGCCGCCTGGGTGGTCCCGCGCTCTTCCAGCAGCTGCTCCAGGGCCTGTCGCAGCGCGACAATATCGGCGTACTCGAAGTGACCCTTGCTCAGCCCGCTCTCATCGTTGGTCTCACTCATGCTGGGCTTGCCCAGCCTGGGCTCGAGGTTGAAGGTCACGGCCTCGGGGGATGGGGTGCTCGGCACGGCCACATCCTCTCCGAGGCCAGCGGTGTCCTCGGGCAACCTGTCGCCTGAAGAGGTAGGGCCACCGCTGACAGCTGGCGCGGGCACCGGACGCCCCATGCGCGACAGAGACGTGATCGCCAGCACGGCCGCCAGCTGGAAGATGATCAGCGCCAGCGCCTGCATCACGACCAGCGCCTGCTGGCGCCAGGTCATGGCCTCGGCCGGGGGCGTCGACAGCAGCTCGGCCAGCTTGGCATCGACCTCGGTGAGCCGTGCCTGGGCCTCCTGGATGGGCGTGAGCCAGCCTGCCCGGGCCTCGCTGTTCTCCCGGAAGGTCGCCAGGCTCTCCTCCAGTCGCGCCGCCTCCTGGGTCAGCCGCTCGATCCGCAGCTCACGGCCGGCGTCGACATGCGAGGCGGCCTGCCACTCCTCCACCAGAGGCTCGCAGACGGTGTAGACCGGGCCGGTGAGCGCGAGCACGCTGGTCACCAGCGCCAGCGCTCGTCGCGCCAGCTGGCGCTGATACCAGAGCCACAGGGCGACGACCTCGAGGAGCACCGCCCAAGCCCAGCCCATCGGGCCGACGAACTCGGTCCAGAACTGGATGGCGTGCAGCTGAAGCAGGGCGATCGCGCCGGTCAGCACCAGCAGCGCCGGTAGCTTTTCCAGGTATCGGGTTGTCGTTGTCTTGTCTCGCACAGGCTCACTCCCACACACGAATCTCACACCAGCCGACGAGGCCACCTCCCCTAGCCAAGGAAGGGGCCGAGGTCGTTCACAGCGAAAACGTCACCACGCCGTTGCGCATGACCGGCTGCATGGCCATGTCCACTGGCTCTCCCAGCCGCGGCGCCGGGGGCGGCTCGGGTGTCTCGGGCTCGGGGGCGGTCATCCGAATCGCGGTCGACAGCGCCAGCATGGCGGCCCAGGCCACCATCCAGCGGATCAGGAACGGGCGATCGGTCAGGCGGGCTCGCCGGGTGACCAGCTTCGCCGTCAGGAACAGGGCATAGAGGAGGGCGGCTACCCACACCAGAACCAGGAGGCGCGTCATAGGTCACCTCCTGCCACAGCAGCATCCGGGGCGATTTCGCATGCGAAATCCCGGTACTGGCCACCGGCCGCCTTGTGCTGGCGCAGTTTGGCCGCCAGCGCCAGCCCCGCTTCACTGAAGGTCAGGGTGGTGCCGGGCTCAACCTGCTCGGGGCCGACCGTGAACAGTCCCTCGGCGGCGAAGTCCTGCACGCAGCTCCAGTCGTCGTGCCACGGGTCCGGCTGGGTGCCGTCCGCCAGCGTCGTGGCGTGTTCCGGGCGCATCACCATGCCCGGGCGAACCGGGTGACTCGGGCGCTTGGGGCGCGGGCACTGGTCGGCCAGGACGCGGTAGTGCCGGCGATTGGCGGTCATACGGGGGTCAGCGCCAACCTGGAAGCCGGCCATCTCCACCATCACGGCTTCGACGTAGGCCAGGCAGCGCCAGTGGTCTCGGCCCCACCGGGCCATCGGAACGTAGGCTTGCTCCATCTGGATTCTCCATCTTGGTCAGGGGCGAGGGTCGCCGTTGTCTGTGGCGGCTGGCGCCAGCGCCAGCTCGCGATCTCGGTCTTCCCAGCCGCGCAGCCAGGCATTGCGGAAGGCCCGCGAAAAGGTCAGTCGGCCGCAGTCCTTCCGGTAGTCGTTGTAGGGGCAGGCATGCCGGGGGTCGCCACGGTCGCGTGCTTCCCGCCCCTTCCTCTCGGCGCCATCAAGCGCTCGGTTGGCCATGGGGCTCTCCTTCATCTATTGCAGGGGTGGGCTGGCGCAGCCACAGCGGCAGGGAGGTCAGCCGCCGCCGCCCGGTGACGTGCCGGGCCGCTCGCTCGATGGCTGAGGGGTGGCCCACGAGCACCACGCGGCGCTTCCCCCGGGTGATGCTGGTGTAGAGCCATTGGCGCTCGAGCATGTGCCAGTGCGATCGCGCCAGCGGGATCACCACGGCGGGGAACTCCGACCCCTGGGCCTTGTGGCCGGTCATGGCGTAGGCGAGCTGCAACTTGCCGAGGGCATCGCTGGTGAACAGCACCTCCCGGTCCTCGAATCGCGCCAGCACGGTCTTTTCCTCCGGGTCGGCCGCCACCACGAACCCGAGGTCGCCATTGAAGACCTCCCGGTTGTAGTCGTTCTCGGTCTGCACGATCTTGTCGCCGGCCGCCCAGCGCCGGCCATTGATCGTCACCGAGCCCCGGTCGCCGGGGATGTGATAGGCCCGCAGTGCGTCATTGAGCGATCGGGTGCCCACCGGGCCACCGTGCATGGGCGTCAACACCTGCACCTCATGCAGGGTGTCGAAGCCGTGCGCCAGCATCTCGGTCGTGGCCACGCGGAACGCCTCCTGGAGGACCAGCTCCGGGTCACTGCCCTCGGGCACCGCGACAATCTCGAAGTCGCTACCCGGGACAGACTGGGGTGGGTGTCCCTGATTGACGGCGTGCGCCTGGACGATGATCTGGGAGCCTTCCCCCTGGCGGCGGATCTGCTGCAACCGGGCGACAGGCACTCGCCCCGAGGCGATCACATCCCGCAGGACGTTCCCCGGGCCAACCGAGGCCAGCTGATCTTGGTCACCGATGATGTAGAGCCGGCAGTGGTCGGGTAGGGCGACGACGAGGGCGCGGAACAGCTGCACGTCTACCATCGAGGCCTCATCGATGATCACCACGTCCGCCTCAATCGGGTTGTCCGCATTGAACTCGAAGCCGTTGGCGCCAGCCCCCAGCAGCCGGTGAATGGTCGTCGCGGGTCGCCCGGTCGCCTCGCTCATCCGGCGTGCGGCTCGCCCGGTCGGCGCACACAGCGCCAGCTCATAGCGACTGTCATCCAGGGTCTGCGCCAGCACCTCGGTCACCGTGGTCTTGCCGACCCCCGGGCCGCCCGTGAGCACCGCCACGCCATAGGCCAGACAGGTCACCAGGGCTTCACGCTGCTCGTCGCTGAGCACGCGCCCATCGGATAGCTCGCCGTCGACACTGGCCAGCCCGCTGTCCTCCCAGGGGACCGCCCGCGCCAGCAGGGCAGCGGCGACCGTGCGCTCTGCATTGATCAGCGCCGGCAATCCCACCAGCCCACCTTCCACCTGCTCCAGCTTCTCGTGCGCCAGCAGCAGCTCAACCACCGAGGTCGTGCGTGCCACATCCACCTCGAGGAGCTTCGCGCCTTCCGAGGCCAACTCCCCCGAGGTTGCCAATGTGTGGCCCGAGGCTGAGCGGGCATCCACGACATGACGCAGGCCGGCGATGATGCGATCCCGGTGCGTCAGCTCGAACCCCATCGACCGCGCCATGGTATCGGCGATGCGGAACCCGATGCCGCGAGTCTTGAGCAAGGTCCGGTAGGGGTTGGCCGACACCTTCGCGATGGTGTCCTGGCCCAGCTGGCGGAATACCGACATGGCCCGCGAGGCGCCGAGGCCGTGCCCCTGGAGGAAGATCAGGGCTTCCCGGGCTTCCTCATACTCGTTCCAGCTGCCGGCGATCCGTGCGGCCTTCTTCTTGCCGATACCGGGCACCGCTCGCAGGGCTTTCTCGTCGCCCAGGACATCCCGCAGGCCGTCACCGAAGTGCGCGACCAGCCGCTTGGCGAAGGTCGGGCCGACACCGGCCACCTTGCCGCTGGCCAGGTAGGCGCCCAGGGCCTTCGACTCCCGGGGCACCTGGGTCACCAGCCTCTCGGCCTTGAACTGCTGCCCGAAGCGGGGATGGGTCGTCCAGGCGCCATGAGCCTCTACCGACTCCCCTTCATTGAGCGGCTGGCACACCGCCACCAGGGTCACCTCGCGTTCCGCCTCATCGCGCACGGTCAGGATCTGGAATCCCTCCTCGCCCACGAAACGGACATCGGCAACCACTCCGCTCAACTGCTCCAGGTTGTCCATGGTGCTACCTCACAAAAAAAGCCCGGCTGGGGAGAGCCGGGCAAATGCAGGGTGGGAGTCAATAGGCTCTGGCAGAGCGGCGCGGCCTATTAGCACGCCCGGGACACGCCCGACTGAAGCGCTGGTTCTACTACGGGGGAGCCCACTAAGCGGTGTGAGAGAGAGAAGCCGGATCAGGGCTGCTCAGCGGGCTCTCCGGTAGCCCCGGTGACCGGGACGACCAGGCGGCTGATGCGCATCCCCAAAGCCGCGTCAGGGGAGAGAGAGGAGCCACGGGCGCACTCCGCGTAATTCGGTCGGCAGGGGTTTCTCTGTTTCCCCTGCCTATGTGTTGCTATACTAGACGACGATTTATAGGAATGCAACACACCCAGGGAATGGAAGACATCGTATTGTCGGCATGCTCCCGAGCGGGGCGATATTCCGCTCGACAATCCCTACCGAAGGACAACCAACAGGATGACATCACAAGCACTCATTCTGTGTGAGAAGCACTCGGATCAGGCAGACAAGATAGCCCCTGCCCTGGGGCTGACACGCAACGGCTCTTCCTATACCGGCACCTGGAATGGGGTCTCCCTGACGCTGGTATGGGCGGCTGGCCACCTGCTGGCGCCGGTCGAGCCTGCCGTTGTGAGCCCTGAGGCCAACTGGCGTGATCCACGCAGCCTGCTGCCGCTGCCTACCGCTTTTCCGCAGACCCCGACAGACCGGGGGAAGAAGTACCTGGGCAACCTGAAGAAAGCCCTCTCCCAGGCCAGTGAGGTGTGGCTGGCGACCGACCCCGACCGTGAGGGGGAGGCGATCGGCTACGAGGTTCTGCAACACGCGAAATACCGGGGCATGGTGAAGCGCATGTGGCTCACCGGCTCCATGGAAGCGTCAGACGTGCAGGCCGCGGCCAAGCGCCTCCGGGAAGGTGGGGAGACCATCTCCTACTGGCGAGCCCAGCAGGCCCGCGCCAACGCCGATGGCTTCTGGCAGTACCTCGTTCGGGCCTACACCGCGTCCGCCCGCATCGGGCTCATGGGCAAGGATCTGGGCAAGGGGAAGGGCAAGGCAGGCGTCGTTTCTGCCGGCCGTGTGCAGTCCGCCACCCTGGGGCTGGTGGTCGATCGCGATCGCACGATTGAGGGCTTCGTCCCGGTCGACCACTACCAGGCGAAGATCACCCTGGGCGGTGGCGAATTGAGCTATGCCCCGGTCGATCCGCCTGCTGGCGCCAGCGGCATCAAGCTCCAGGACGATGGCAAGCCGCTGTTCCTGGACCGGGACGCCATGGAGGCCTTCACACAACGCCTCGAGGGCGCCGACACGGCCGACATTCTGGCCGCGGACACCAAGCAAACCGCCAAGCACCCACCGCTTCCGTACAGCCTCACCGCGCTCCAGCGCGACATGTCCAAACAGCACGGGATGACGGCCACGCAGACCCTCAAGGCGGCCGACACCATGCGGAGCGATGGCTACCTGACTTACCCCCGGACAGAGCACGGAGAGCTGCCTGCCAGCCTCTACAACCGGGATGACCTGCTGGCGATCCTGGGCGGCGCTGCCAAGGCCGATGACGGGCTCATGGCGCCAGCACGCCTGGCGGGTCGCCGGCACTGCCTGGAAGGGGCCGATGTGCCGCGCCCACGGTGCTTCACCGACAAGCCGATGAACCACCACGGGATCATCCCCACGCACAAGACACCGGACCTGTCGGCACGCTCAGACGCCGAGCGAAAGGTCTACCTGGCGTGTGCCCAGCAGTTCATCCAAGCGCTGCTCCCACCGGCCACGGTCGAGTCACTGAAGGTCAGCGCCAGCGTCGATGTGGAAGACGTACTGGAGCGCCAGCCAGCGCTGTTCGCCGGCACCTTCAAGCGCGTCGTTGACCCGGGCTGGATGACCGCGTTCCAGGCGCCGAAAGCGCAAAAGGATCTCCCCCCGCTGGCATCCGGCGCCAGCCTGCCCATCGAGGCCGTGAGGCTTCACGAGGCCCGCACGGAGCCTCCCAAGCACTTCACGCTGGACACCCTGCTGAGCGCCATGCTCAACGCTGGACGACAGGTAGAAGGCGAGGATGCCGCGGCTCTCAAGAAGGCCGAGGGGATCGGCACCCCGGCCACCCGCGACACGGTGATTCAGACGCTCTTCGATCGCGAGTACATCGCCACTCAGCGCAAGGGCAAGCAGCAGCTGATCGTGTCCACTCCCCGAGGCCGCGCCTTCATCGATAACACCCCGCGCATGCTCTCCGATGTCCGCGTGACGGCCGCCTGGGAGCGCGAACTCGACGCGATCCAGAACGCCTCCAGCGATGCCGAGGCCAAGCGGCTGCGCGACACCTTTATCACTCAGCAACGCGACTTCATCACCACCCGCATCAACGAGGTTATCGAGACCATGGACAACGCCCCCGAGGCCGTTCGTGAGGCCACCAACGCACCGACCGAGAACATGATTGCCGCTGCCCGGAAGATCGCTGCTTCGCGTGATCTGGCGCTGCCTGAAGGCATTGAGCACAGCTTCGACACCTGCCGCGCATTCCTGGATGAAGTGATGCAGCAGACGCCCCCGCCTACCGACAAGATGAAGGCGTTGGCGATGCGGCTGGCGGACGAGAACGGCGTCACCTTGAATGGTGAGCTGACCTCCTTCAGGGAGTGCAAAGCGTTCATCGACAAGCACCTCCAGAACGGGGAGCCGACCCCCAAGATGATGGCCGCCGCTGAAGCCGCCGCCAAGCGCTACGGGGTCAAGATTCCCGAGGCCGCCCGCACCTGCATCAAGGAGTGCCGGCTGTTCCTGAGCGAGCACCCGCGGTAGCCGCGCACGAGGCCCGCCCGGGCACCCCCTGGGCGGGGATAGACACACCAGATCGACCACCTGCATGCCGCTCGAATAGGCCCTTCCCCTCGCCAAGGAAGGGGGCGAAAGAACACAGCTTGGACTCTCTCTCACTGGGGGGATGGCACCAGCTATGGACATGGTAGGTGACACAGGAATGACGCATGACCGATAGCGTATCCAGCAACACTGAGGGGGCTTCCCCGACACAGCGCAAGTCGCGTTATAGACGCACGGTAGACAGGCAAACCTACCTGGACGAGTCCGCCCAGATGGTAGGCGCCCTGAGTCATGACATCACGGCCATCATGGGGGAGTACAACCGCCAGCTAGTAGAACTCCATGAGCGGTTGCGTGACGCTCAGCCGCGTTCACACGGCGCCGTCCTGATGGACCTCAACCGCTGCGGGTACGGGTGCCTTGGGTGCCCGCATCCGGTGTGGGTGAAGTGGATGGACAAGCAGAAGAATAACCGCCAGTCCGCCTCCAAGTGGATTGCCGTTCGACTGTCTCGCCCAGGCACCGCCGCACGCTCGAAAAGCATCCCCGACGAGGCCCGCGAACTGATTGCTGAAGCACAGGCGCTGATCGAGCGTAGAGCCCGTTTTATCGATCACCTGAAGCGCATCAACAAGGCCATCGGTGCAGCTCGCAGTACACGTCCCGACCTAGGGTTTCAGCACACAGGGGAGGGTGAGTAGAGCATCCTGATACGGTATCGCTGACAAGCGGCAAACAGGCTCCCGGGGCATCTCGCGGAGCCTTTTTTTTGGCTGGCAGATAGAGCGATAAGACACCGCCAGAGCGTCCCATAGAGCGTTATCCGAGATGGCATATACGGGCACTACAGGCGACATGGGTGTGCGATCGCCAGGCTGCATCCTTAGGGGGTACGAGCGTACTGCGGGAGGGCATCCCCAACGGGCATAGGTGACGACCTCACGAACGCCTTATCGGCGCGTGATCGACCACGGGGAGTGTGTGCCTGTCGGGGTGTGGGGAGGCCATGCCACCGTGCCTGCGGCTGGCGCTTCCGGTGCGTGAGCGACCACGGCGAGTGTGTGCTGTTCGGGGTGTGGAGATGCAATGCCACCGGGCCTGCGGCTGGCGCTTCCGGTGCGTGAGCAGCCACGGCGAGTGTGTGCTGTTCGGGGTGTGGAGATGCAATGCCACCGGGCCTGCGGCTGGCGCTTCCGGTGCGTGAGCAGCCACGGGGAGCGTGTGCCGTTCGGGGTGTGGGGAGGCCATGCCACCGGGCCTGCGGCTGGCGCTTTCGGTGCGTGAGCGACCACGGCGAGTGTGTGCTGTTCGGGGTGTGGGGAGGCCATGCCACCGGGCCTGCGGCTGGCGCTTTCGGTGCGTGAGCGACAGCAGCCAGGGCCAGTTAGAACGAAGTGCCTTTGGGGCGAATTCCGGGTTTTGGATCGAGCAAGGCTAGGCATTTCGAGGCCCGCCTCGTATTCAGGCCGCGGAGCGGCCCATGTGCTTTTCGTATTGCAAGCGGCAGTGCCCAAGCATGGTCACCACAGCGCAGCTTTACAGCCCTCACAGAACGAAGTCCATGCGGGCGAAATTGCAGGATAGGAAGCCACCAGGGCTAGGCATTTCGAGGCTTGCCTCGTACCCAGGCCGCGGAGCGGCCCATGTGCTTTTCGTTGTATGTGGAAAGAGTCTCGAGCATTCAGTATAAGCAGCGATCGAGCATTACTAGGAACGCTGAAAAAGTGCTGATATGCCAACTAATTATGCCCAAATATGTGCCCTGATATAGCTTTACCAGAGCACCATGAAGAGCGTTACAGGAGCGGTTCTCATGAGAGCACCAACGGAATGCTCTATCTCAGCCAGTCGGCAAGATGCGTCTAACCCGTTCGATTCCCGTAATCATAGTCAAGTCATGGGAACGGGGATCGATTCCCGTACTGGCCAATCCAGGGCCGGGGCTCATAGGCTGTCTACTGAAGCCAGTCGGCACGCCGCTCAGGCGTCCCCTGACCTTGGTAAGGGGATTCGCCTAGCTGCTCGAGGGGTGGTCAGCCCTGAAATCTTCCATGGCTTTCAACAGGTCCAGGTAGTCAACGCCACCCGTGATCAGCCGAGTCTTGGTGGCTCGCTCGTACATCCAGACACTCCATAGCTTCATGTGGGTTGAGGCCCCATCGAGATCCTTGGGCATCATACCGCCCCACTCAGGATCATCAGCCATGAAGTGCAGCGCCCTGTCGATTGCACGATCCAGGTCATTCTGAGGCGAGTAGAAGTCCTCCAAACGAACCTGCTCGGCCAGGATCATGACAGCCAGCACGGGATAGTTCAGCCACTCCGCGAATCGCTCCACCACATCCCGGCCCAAGCTGCTGGCCTGGCGACGGCCTGTTTTCAGGTGGCTCAACGTGGAGGGTGCTATGCCAAGGCTCTCAGCCAGCTCAGTGGTAGAGATCCCTTCGCTTACCGCCCGCTCAAAGATGATTTGTACCAGCTTGTAGCCAGGGGTGTCTGGCTCGATTTGCAGGTAGTCACTCCGCGGCCCCTTTGGCTTTCCCTTCTGCCCACCCTTCGGGCCGGGGCCAGGCTTGCGCTTTCCGGCCTCAATGACCTTCTTCAGGTCGTCGTTTTCATTGTCGTGATCCAATGCTCTCTCCCATACGCCGGAATTCGACGCCACTAACATGTAGCTATACCAGATAACGATTTCTAACGGTCCCGGGCTATCCGCAGCAGTCAGCGTAGCTGCAAGATTGCTTCGTCGTCATGATAACCCAGGAGACCGAAATGCTCATTGGCCGCGTAGAGCACGACCCCAAAAAGCAGATTCAGGCACAACTGCCTGAATCCACGATCAATCGGCTGGATCAATACCGTGAGCTGTACCAGCTCACCTTCGGCGAGAAGGTTTCGACCAGTGATCTGGTCGACCTAATGCTGAGGAACGTCATGGACAGGGACCGCGAGTTCAAGCGGTTTCTGAAGGACCAGGAGCGGAAGGAGAAGCAAGAGGCCAAGCAAGAGGCCAAGCAGCAAGGCCAGGGGGGTGAGGCCCCGGCCGGCGAGCCTCGTGATGGTGGGGGTGGGAGAAATCACACCACAGGCGAGGAAGACCGCAAGCACGGTCAGCCAAAACAGGGCATGGGGCGCTAGGTTTCACCATGCCGCTTCTGGATGACCTCACGCATTTGCTCGACCAGAGGGACCACACGGTTCCACTTGGTACGCAGCACCCGATGGTTGCCCGTATGCCAGCTCCGAATCGAGGTCACAGCCTCGTCGGCGGCTACGGCGATTTGTCGTGGGGTCATCACTTCCATCCAGCGATCCACCGTTGCCTTGACCTCATCAGCGGCGACCCATGCGCCGCCCTCGATTGCCTCATGTTCTTCCATGATCTCCTCGAGGGCGCCCTGCACTCGCTCGTAGGGGACTTTCCGAGGGGTTACGCCACCAGTCCAGGCATTGACGGATGCCACGGAAATCTTGCTGTTGAGCTTCGAGGTCAGCAGCTCGGCGATCTTGGCCAGGGTCATGCCGTACTCGTCACGCAATGTATTGATGCGCCGGCCCAGGTCGCTATCCGTCGAGCTGCGCTCAGCACGCCCACGGGTCGTGGGGATGCTCACTTTGATCTCGCAGCCATGCCTTTCAAGCGTATTGATCAGGTCGTTCAGGAGCGTGTCTCGCATGGCTAACCTCTTTGAATACTTGTCGAAACAACCGCCATCCGAAATGCAGCGATTGGTCGGGTGGACCGCCTCCCGTCTGCACATACCGCGGCAATGGCAGGACGACATGCGCCAGGAAATCTACCTTGCCTGGCTTGGGCGGGAGTACGACGCCAGCTATTCCCATGATGCCATCATGAAATACGCGGGCGAAGCCGCCTTCCTGGCCATTAGCACCTGGCGCCGGCATACCGTACTCCCCGTCACTGTCCATAAGGCGGGTCAGGCGGACAGTGAGCCCCGTGCTGAGCAGTACGATCTGATGGCTGAACAGATCCCTGGCTTTACCCAAGAATTCAACGACGAGATCGATACTGAGGCTTCCGTGGAGATTGAACCCACGTCCACCGTCTCAGCCCACCTCATCGACCTTCCGAAACGCTCAGCTCGATCAGGGCTGTCCAACGAGAACCTGCTTGCCCTTCACTGTGAAGGCTTGTCGGCTGCCGAAATCGCTGCGGCGGCTGACATGACCGAGCGCAGTGTCTACCGCAGATTGGAACGGCTGAAAAATGGAAATCGTAGTACAGTATAGTAAAATTGCAGCGCTCACGGTAGCGCTCTCAAGTACCGCCCTGGCCGCTGACCAGGATCTCGGAACGCTCGGGCCTACCTGGGAAATCGGCGAGCCGGATATGCGTCTGGCCATCGTGGCTGAAGCTCATGGCGTCGACTGGGATTCAGTCCATGAGCACCTGGCGGGTCAGGCCCAGACACACACCAACGACATCCCCGACTGGTATGTACCCGTCGCCGAGCATACCGAAACCCATTTCGTAGACCCCTCCTACACCCTTCAAGAAGACATCGAAGCGCTGAAGCGGCAACCGGACGGCACTTATCAGTGGGGCACCATCTACGAGGCAGGCACCAAGGTTAATCCCCTGGACAAGGTTCGCCCGCAGAACTGGCTCCTCGTTGTCGATCTACGGGTGGACAGGCAGCGCGAACTGGCCGTGGAGCTGAAGAAGCGTCACCCGGTCAACCTGACCGTCATTGTGACCGCGGGCGATCCCGGCGATTTGGCTGCTGACCTGGGGCGTGCCGTCTACTTCGCCGAGGAATGGCATTTCGACCGTTTGGGCATCACTCACACGCCTTCACTGGCTGGCGTGCGGGATAGCCGTCCCGACGCCATCGAAGTGACGCATTTTGCCTACCCCTACGATGTCGAGACCCTGGAGGCCCACCTGCCATGAAACGAACGGTCCTTTCCGGCCTGGCTGCCCTATCACTGGCCGCGGCCAGCTTAGCTACTGCCTCTCCCCTGACAGGCTCAGCCGCTTGCCAGGGGGAGGTGTTCAATCCGATCAACGACCCCAACTGGAACAACATGTTTCCGGTGACTGTGGCGGGCATATCCATGGGGGGTGGTTCAAACCCGCCCCTGATGCACATGGACCCTATCTGCATGTGCCCTGGCCCCTACGGTGTGGATATGCCTGGGATTGGGATGACGTACTGGGAGCCCACCTTCCTGGCCGAGGTGGCACGCACTCCCGGTTGCATGTCGACCTTGGGCGGGGTGCAAGTGCTCGAGGGGTATGACGAGCAAACCTCGAACCAGAAGTATGGCTCCGGCCGTGACCACGGCTCCGTCACCAGGATGCAGGTTCATTGGTATATCTACCCCCTGTTCAGTGTGCTCAACATGATGAGTTCACTCGGGTGCATGAACACTTCGGGGTTCAACCTGGCGGATCTCACCGAGGTAGATCCCACCTGGCAGGACGATACCTGGACTTCGATCGCCTTTCCTGAGTCCGCCCTGTTCGCTAACCCGGTTGGCGCTCTTTCTTGCATTCCAGACGCCGTTGCCTCAGCAGCCGGTCGACCTCTTGACATGATGTTCTGGTGCCAGGGATCGCAAGGCGTCCTGTACCCGCTGACCGGCTCCAGCCCGACACACAGCTCTCCTCAGGGGGGCAATCTGCACGTCCTCGGAAAGTACATGCAGCGGAAGACCCGGATGGCTGGTCTGCTTTCCACCATCGGCCCATGGGCCGAGTGCCAGTCGGTCTATCTGCCGAACATGATCCGTAGCCAGTACAGGATCGACCCGGTTGCGCCGGTCGCGAGTAACCAAACCGCTGTTCTGGGCATGTCCGAATTTCGGTGGGGGATGATGCCGCCCGCCAACACAGCCGTCCGTACCGATTCCGCATTCCTGATCTGGGTAGGTAAGCAATGCTGCGCTCTCTGACACTCCTTGCACTGGTTCTCACCAGCTCAACAGCCCTCGGGCAAAAGACACCCGAGGAAGCCGCTCACAGCGCGTTCTCGGCTTTTCAAGGCGAGAGCGCAGCCCAGCTTCCTTTCCCTGGCCAGGGAAGCGCAGAGCGAGTTCTCGAAGCCATGGGGGCAGGTAGCGCCAACTCTGCGGGGGAGGCCGCAGGGGCTGCCATGGTGGACAACATCCGTAAGCCCGGCCAGACAGGCGGGATTGCTGACCCAGAGATGGCAGCCGAATGGGAGGCCTTGCGCGGCTCGCTTGGGTTGGGTGAACAAGACCGCCTGTATTTCTTCATCTCGTTCTCAATGCCGGAAAGCATGATCCGCGGTTATGCCCTCGATGCCGCTCGGGCCGGTGGTGAGCTGGTGCTCCGGGGGGTAGAGCCGGGGATGGACCTCAGGCAATTCACCATGGAGCGGCTGCTGAAGGTGCTGCGTCCAGGCGGGATGACTGCACCGATCCAGATAGATCCCCGTCTGTTCGACACCTATGCGGTCGACAGCGTGCCAACCATCGTGCTTGCCAAAGAAGACCCGATGGGAGTTTGCCAAACCGCAGAGCCCAGGACAGGGGAAATCAATGGCCAGGCATTCGACTACAAAGCCTGCCCGGAGGCGGCCCCAGACTCCTACTGGAAGGTCGAAGGGTCAGTGACAGCCCTATATGCCCTAGAGGAGTTCCAAGACCGCGGGGCCAGCAATGCAGCCGTGTACATCGATGCCTTGAAAGGCGAAGGGGCACTCAGCGCGTCCGAGCAGCCGGGTATCGGCTCGGAGCGGTGGGAATCACTCACCGATGACCTGGCTGAACGCAACGCGGAACGTCTCAAGGAGCGGTACGAAGGCTCAGATCGTGAAGTTTACGACACGCCAATGGGGCCAGCCGTGGGGCCGAAGGGACAGAACACTGACCATCTCTGGGAGGAATAGCATGCCGAAGGGCGTTCATCTGAAACAGCTCTTCACGGGGGTCGCCATGGCGGCCCTCGTGCCATTGAGCACTATCGCGATAGCTGGGCCGAGTGAATCGGGCCTGAGGGCAGGGGGCGCCTGGGCAAAAGACTTCGACCCTGGTAAGAGCTTCCAGTCAGCGACTTCAGCCCTGGGCCTTGAGGACACCAAGACCTCGGGGGAGCTGGGGGGCGAGGTTGGGCTCCAGGTGAAGCAACAGCAGCAGCGGAATTTCCGGTGCCGTGACGGCGCTCGACTGACGGCGGGTGGTATCCGGGTCAATATCGAAGAGTGTCAGCAATCCGATGACGGTGACTTGCAGAGGCTGCGAGTCGCCGTTTGTGATGCCCTGACGCAAGGCATCCGGTGCAGCGACGATCGCTATACGCAGACGCGAGAAGTCCCGGCAGGGGGCGAGGCCGCGTTCAGCGGCGGCGATCTCTACGGTGCATACCGAGTCGAGGCTGAGTGCTCAGGAACATCCTGTGTGATGACGATGCACCAGCTGCATGGAGATGCCTGGGGCGGCAACAACATGCGCCAACAGGGCAACGATCGCGTCAATCAAGATCCTAATCACCCCTCAAACACCATCGCGGATGTCCGGGACAACCCGACTTTCGATCAGGGCAGTCAGTATGCAGAGGACCGTTCAAAGTGCCTGGGGGGACAGATCAACCAGCTGTTCAGCGAAGGCGATATTCCGGTTTCATGCAATCCTGATGACCCCAGAACGATAGACTTCCTGGACATCGACGGCGGCGGGCAGTGTGAGCCTGATCGGATCACAACAGATACATGTACCGTCGACATCCCTACTCGACTCGTAACTTGTGAGCCGGAATCAAAAACGTGCGACGTACAGCGTGAGACTGCTCAGTTTACTTGTGAGCGTAAACTTCAAGTCCAGCAAGTCGGTAGTGAGGCCTGTACGCCAGGACAGGTTGTTTACCAATGGCAGCCTTACTCCAATCTGTACCGGAGATTCGTTTGCCAGGCTTGTAACCACCCATTCAACTGTCTCGTCTACCAGTTTAATCAGGACGGAGACGGCTGGCGGTCATCCTTCCGATTTGAATACTCTCGTGTCTTGGGGTGGCACTACCCAGAGCTGATGCCAGGTGCCCCGTCTGGATATTACATAAGGCAAACGTGTAGCAATGGACGCTGCACCATTCACTATCGGCGGAACCCAAGTGATAGCACAAAGAAATATAGCTATGACGAAGCGGCGCCGATTTTTCAGGACACCGTGACTGAAAATTGTGATGCCTTTGAGCAACGTCGACCGGAGACAAACTGATGCTGTACGCGATCAGAGCGCTCGCGCTAATGGCTATGGTGATTGTCACTGGTAATGCAAGCGCACAAAATCTCAATGACTATGCGGAATGTTATCGGGCAGGGGAGGTGTGTGTAGACAATGCACCTCGCCAGATTAACGGCCATACAGTGCATCGGAACTGTTGGCGATACTCTGTCACGTATATGTGCTACGGAGACCCCTATAGCAATAGCTGCAACCTTGACGCACTGAACAACAGTGATGAATGGGAGCTGGTCAATACCTTTGACGAGACATACCCAGGAACCTTCACACAATACTCAAATATATTGCCTGACAGCTGGAAGGAGGAGTGGCAGAAAAGTGAATCGACCTGTAATGCTGACACCTCTTACGGGTGCGGACCTGACATAAGTAGCGAAGATATACTAGATGATTCTGGTAATGTGATCGGTCAACGAGTCAGGAAGCGGTGCTATATAGGTGAAACTCCGCGGTGCAACAATGACCCGAATTGCAGCATTACCGAGTACGAATGCACAAAGGAGCAAGATGGCCTCTGCGTCAGACAAGAGCAGACATACTCCTGCCGCGAGGAAGGAAAGTGTGATCCCAGCTCCTACGAGGTGATGCCTGAGGTAAGCGATGATGAGGGTGCTTTCTCAGATGCTATAGCCGCAGCTGGTGTTATGGACATGATTGCGGCGGAAGGCGGCTTGGATGACAACATGCGCATCTTTTCCGGCTTCAAGCGTGAGTGCAAAGCTATTACAAGTGATTTCCGTCGCATGATGGAATTCAATGCAACGGTTGGAACCGCGCTTGCTACTTTTTACGGTGGCCCATTGGGCGCAGTTCTAGCAGGCACTGCGGCTGCTGATATTCTCAATGCTATCGAGCACATGGAATGTTGTCAGGATGATCCTGAGGATGTCGTACTCACTAGCTCCTTCATCTCCATGGCCACAGGTGTCGGCGCGGATTACTGCGACCTTGAGGATGTTGAGCTGGCAGCAGCCAGGATGGCCAAAAGAGCTGTCCAGGTAACGCCTGGGTTTGTTCCGACAAATAACACGCTTTGCACGATTGCAAACTATGTCTACAACGCCCCTGCCAAGGGGGATATGGCGTATGCGAAGCAAATATGTTCACACTGGACTAGGCCTTGGTCTCTGGCGAATACTCAAACCCAGGTGGATGAATATCAGCGCTGGTGTGAATTTGATTCCATGCTGGCACGAATAATTCAGGAGCAAGGGCGAGAGCAACTAGCACAGCTTGCAGCTCAAAATGCAGGGGGTGCTGAGACAAAAACTGCACGCTTCCCTTTCTACCAGTCCTCGGGAGGATGGACAAACGAGCTGAATGTGAACGGGAACCGCGTGAGGTTCTGGAAATGGAAGGAAGAGTGTTCAACTGAAGAGGGTTATACCAACTCCATGCTGGCTGGCTATGACTGTCCATCAAGCCCAGACATATATGCAGCAGTCTGCTCAGAGGACACATGCGGGAGCCCACCCGACCATCCTGTATATGGCTTCAGCCCAGGCTGGGAGACACATCGCCTAGCAGCTGAGGACCACCACGTTCGTGCGATCAACCGCTATTCAGTAGTGGAAGGTGGCTGCTTCGATGATGGTTCTTGCGAATACGATGTTCATGCCTGGAAGGCAGGGGCTGGAGGGCAAATGCGTGTGCCCATTGATATGAAATGGCCCATCAACTTTCCGAATACAGGATGGGGTGAATTTTCATGGGCGCACAACAATGTCCATTTTGAGGCGTATACAAATCCGCTCGGCACAGACAGTCCAACTCGAGGACTTCGCATGTGCATTGGGTCATCTTACCAATGTCGGTATAACTCAGGATGGACAGAGGTAGACATTAGTAACAACATCAGCGACATGAACAACTATGTCAATAGCACGCCGCCTGTCACACTCACGGGGGGTTGCACTGACAGTGAGTGTGAATTCCGAGCTACCGTGGAGGTGAATTTGACGGCAAAGCCTTGGTATACCTACTCGGAGAAGAAGTATGAACCGTGCATGCTCGAGGTTCTGGGAAGCTGTGTGGCCGAGGCATCTACAACCTACGACCGCCAGTACAAACCAGACTGCTCAGGATTCACCATTGACGAATTCCTTGCGCTAGACCTTGGCGACATGGATTTCTCTGAATATGTCGAAACTTTGTCTGAAAAAGCTAAAGCGGAGTTCAATCAGACATGGGCAAACTAACCAAGCGAGTTATTACCTGCTTTGGCTTGGCTCTAGCTTCTACGGGCTCCTACGGGAGCCCGATAGACAGAATAACTGATCAAGCTAATGCCTTGGCTTCAGGCAGTGCTTCATCCAAGGAGGTCGTCCAGAATGCTGGCCAAAAACCATTCCGATTTACCCCAAACAACGGATATGTTGGTCTGGAAACCAAGCTAGATATAGCTGTGACATATACCTCATTTGAACATGGCGGGCGGAATGTTCGGCAAGTCGAGAAGGCAGTTGTAGACTGGG
Organism: Halomonas sp. Ps84H-12; assembly: GCF_024124725.1. Lineage (NCBI taxonomy): Bacteria > Pseudomonadati > Pseudomonadota > Gammaproteobacteria > Oceanospirillales > Halomonadaceae > Halomonas > Halomonas sp. Ps84H-12. The sequence continues at coordinate 60,713 of NZ_JAMXSJ010000024.1, forward strand.
GCGATGGCTCCTCTATCACTACTGTGACGCCTGGGACGCCTGCGTTTCATACCTACGGGCATCGAACAAAAGAAGGCTCTATAACGCCTAATGGGAGCGTAGTTTACACAGGCCGAATAACCTTTGTCACAACATCTGGAGATGCCTACACCGAAAGATTCCAATACAGCATGTGGAATACCTTTCTTGACTCTCTCGTTCCTGGAGGGCGCGTCCTACCAGACACTATGCTACCAAGCGTGGGTGGGGCTGGCAGTCGAGACAAACTTCCAAGCGGATACTATGACAGGAACAGCAAATGATGAGCCTAAGAGATTCAGCATCTATGACGGCATTCATAGCGTTGCTTATTTCAGCAAGTACATACGCCCAACAGCCGGAAGGGGAAAGCAATCGTCTTTATGGTGGCCCTGACTCTGGAGGAATAGCGAATAAATCGATCATTACCTATGATGCGGTTGAGTGGCAGACGGCATGGTTCGAGAACCTTGGTGGCCAACCCCCTCACGAGCTGCCCCATGGCCATATTGGGGTGCTTGTTTTCGCTGCCTACCCAGGGCACCTGATCAGCCTTCATAGTACCGATCCCTCAGCGACACCAACGATCCGCTGTCACCAAGCCCCGCTACCAGATTCAAAGAGCCATATTGCTCCTGCCTCATGGGCAGCCGGGATCTTCAAGGCTGATGATGTGATTTTGGAGGATTGCCCATGATTGCCGGGAGGAGGGATGCACTGGCTCTCACTGCGATCGCAGCTGGGGTGGCCACAGCCACCCCCTGGGCAGCCGGAGCGCTGCCTGTGTGGCCTGCGGGGCTCCTGGGCACTATTGGCATGGCCCAGCTCACCTGGAGCCAAGCCATGGCGACCCTTGAGAGGATCGATGAAGATTCGCGTGAAGGGTTTGTTCTTCCGTCTGACGAACCGATTGATGACAAAGGTAGTGGCCTGCACATTGGCCTGACAACCGATAAGAACACCAGAGTCAACATGCCAGACAACCTCGGGAAACGTCACACTGCGATCGTGGGGCAATCCGGCGTGGGTAAAACGACCATTGGTGAGTACATCCTGTGGCAGCAGACAGCAAGAGGTGGGGGCTGGCTATTCATCGATGCGAAGATCGATCGCGATACTCGTGACCACCTCGCCTACATGGCCAAAGTGACCGGGCGAGAGGATGAACTCTATATCATCGATGTCTCCGATCCTGACAATGCTAACACCTATAACCCCGTCCTTCATGGTGATCCAGATGAGGTAGCCTCCCGCCTCATGAATTTGATCCCTTCCGCCGAAAACAACCCTGGCGCGGATCACTACCGACAGTCGGCCAACCACGCCTTGACTGTCATCATCGCAGCCTTGCAAGCCTCCGGTCAGCTTTACCACTTCGGTGATCTTTCCATCCTACTACAATCGGATAAGGCGCTTGAAAACCTCGAACGGATGACACCCCAGGGCTCTGAAAGGCGAGCCCTCTCGATCTTCCTGGATCAATTCCGCACCCGTACCAAGGAAGGGACGAAGATTGACCTCAACCGCATGAAGCAGACGCTGGGAGGCATGGCAGGCCGCATTGCGCTCTTTGCACAAGGGAAATTCGGGAAAGTATTTAACGTGTATGCACCCGAGATCGTCCTTACAGAGATCATCCGCAAAGGGCACATGCTTTATGTTTCGTTGCCAACAATGGGGAAGGACACCGCTGCTCTGAATCTCGGCAAGATGATTGTATCGGACATACGATCTGCCGTTGCCCATATACAGGATCTTCCTAAAGGAGAACGGCCAGAACATTTCATTGCTCTGCTCGATGAGATGGGTGCCTATGTTATGGAGGGCGTAGGCAGGCTCTTTGAGCAAGCCCGTTCGGCAAACATCGCCCTCATACCAGCATTTCAGTCGTTCAGCCAGTTGAACCGTGTCTCTCCTGACTTTGCTGACATTGTGATCCAAAACACCTGGAACAAGATATTCTTCAAATTTGGCTCGAAGGATAGCCCGGAGGAGGCGGCTGAAATTCTCGGCAAAACAAAACGGTTCCAGCGATCGGTGTCCGTTTCGGCCAATCAAGGTGAAAGCGCCCAGTATCTTCGCACAACGCCTCAGTCAAGCATGTCAGACGGCGGTGGCATGGGGGAAAGCTGGCGTGAAATCGAGGAGTTTCGTGTCACGCCCGACCAGTTAAGAGCCATGGATATGGGTCATGCGGTAATGATGATGGGAGCGCGCATGTACCACCTCAGAACCCCAATGATTAACTACCCAAAGAAAATACCATCCTTCAAGGCCGTCAAGCACAATAAAAAGATCCCAGCGAACAAGCAGCCACTCAATTTTGAGGATCGGCTTAATGAATTTCTCACTGAAGTAGCTTGAGGTGCAAAGATGATAACTATTGTATTCTGGGGGACTATCGCAATATTCGCCATGTTCCTTTTAGGCGTACTACCAGGCGTCAAAGAGGTTTTCCGCCCGATAATGGATATACTGTCAAAGGGAATCGTGGAAGTAGTGAAATTTGCTGCGGGCTACATGCTTTGGCTTGTCAAAACGATCATACATGCTCACCTTGATCTTATTAGTCACCTCTCACATTCCCGCAGCTATTTTGACCCCGCCGACAAGATAAGGAAGTAGTTTATAGTTTGACATTGAAAACGTCGTACCGTATACTTAAATTAACCATAAAGAATGACCAAACGCTCGGGGGTGATTTATGGCAAAGAATAAGCGAAATGCAAAACGCCAACGGGCGCTCAATGCTCGTCGTCAGGCTGCATCACACACTGGCGGTTCTGTGATCGCTAATGAGCTTCACCATCTCATTGGAGCAGACGAAGAAAGCGTTGTGAGGGCGATCCGGTGGCGAGCCAAGGTTAACGTCTATTTAATTCTAGGATTCAACCTTGTGGCTTTCCTCTTTCTTCTTTATCACACCAACGCTAATCAAGGTGGGGTAATAAGCCATAACAGCCCCTATATCTGGGCCTCCTTCATTGCATTTTTCATTCTGCAAATGATCTTCCTCCACCGTTACAAGAAACTTATCCGTAACGCCTAAAAAAGCCCCCGCAATCTGCGGGGGCTTTTCATTACCTTGAGTCCATATTTTCTCTTGGGTCAACTTCATCGTCTTGGCCAGGGGCCTGTTCCCGCGGCTGGGAAGAAGCTGGAGGCTCCCCGCTAGAACTTGAGCCGCTACCACTATCACTCGTCCAACCATTACTCGGTGCTTGCGCTGGCTGGGATTGCTCTGTTGCGTCCCAAGGCTCGCCGGCATTGCTCACCTGGTCAGGGGTCAAGCCCGGATCAGCCCCGTAGGAGGGCGCCTGGGGCACCTGGCCATCCTGAGTCGCTGCGGCCGGCTCCTGGCCGGTTTCAGCCCCGTAGGAGGGCGCCTGGGGCACCTGGCCACCCTGAGTCGCTGCGGCCGGCT
>NZ_JAMXSJ010000025.1:0-63190 GCF_024124725.1 Halomonas sp. Ps84H-12
ACATGGACAAGGAGCTGGAACGTCGAGGCCACCGCTTCTGCCGCTACGCCGATGACGTGCAGGTGTATGTCAAAAGCTGGCGGGCAGGCGAGCGTGTTATGGACAGCTTGAGTGAGTATCTCGAGAACTCACTTCGGCTGACGGTCAACCGCCGCAAAAGTGCAGTGGATCGGCCATGGAAACGCGGCTATCTAGGCTACAGTCTTACGCGGCACAAGCAGTCGAAGCTGACGCTAGCCAAGAGTAGCCTGACGCGCATGATGCAGCGTGTCCGTGAGATACTGAAGCGTGGTAAGGGGCGTAACATCCAACGGGTAATCGAAGGGTTGAGTCCAGTCCTGCGAGGATGGGCCCATTACTTCAGCCTTGTTGATGTGAAACGCCCCTTGGAAGCGCTGGATCAATGGATACGACGGCGCTTGCGCGGTCTGATCTGGCGGCAATGGAAGCGCCCGACGACCCGGCGTCGGAAACTCCGAGGCCTAGGTCTGGACGCGAATCGTGCCTGGAAATCGGCGGGCAATGGGCGAGGGCCCTGGTGGAACGCCGGAGCCTCGCACATGAATGAGGCCCTGCCGAGAAAGTGGTTTTACGATCTGGGCCTGATCTCGATACTCGATACGGTAAGATGGCTCAAACGTTGTTCATGAACCGCCGTGGTACGGAACCGTATGCCCGGTGGTGTGAGAGGACAGGGGAGGCGACTCCCCTTCCTACTCGATGTGGGCATGCTAAGACGCGGAATAATCCATAAAAGCCGCTCTTTATGAGCGGCTTTTATGGCTGTGTAGCAATGGCTGAGGTTAATCCCTGCGGTGTTGGCAAATGCCACCCGCCCAGGTTTCATAAATGGCACGGTCGTCAGCAAGCATCATCAGTGCAAATAAACGCTCGCCAAGCGTGTTGCAGTGTTGGATGCGGCGCTCAAGGAGCGATGTAGCATGAGGATCAATAACCACAAAATCTGCTTCATAGGAGGGGGCAAGCTGGCCAACCTGACTGTTCAGCGAGAGTGCCTTTGCATTACCGTGGGTTAATCCGTAGAAGCCTTGCCAAGCGGTAAGCGGCTGCCCACGTAGTTGGCCAACCTGATAGGCACTTTTCAAGGTGCCAAAGCCTGATAGGTCCGTACCTGCGCCAATGTCACTGGCATAGGTAAATGCCATCCCAGTCTCTTTCGCCGCTTCTCGATCAAAGAGTCCGCTGCCAAGAAAAAGGTTGGAGCTAGGGCAAAAGGCAATATTAGCGCCCCGCTCGGCCAAACGCTTGCGCATTCCGTTATCAAGGTGGATGCCATGGGCAAAAGTACTGCGTGGTCCTACTAGGCCAGCTTCTTCATAAACAGAGAGGTAGTCCCTGCTGCCTGGGAAGAGTTCGGCGACCCAGTCTAACTCTCCGCTGTTTTCAGCCAAGTGAGTTTGTAACCACAGAGTAGGGTCATTGCGAAGCAGGGCACCAGCAGCATCCATCTGTGTCTTGGTAGATGTCGGCGCAAACCGTGGCGTGACGCTGTAACCAAGACGCTGCTTGCCGTGCCAGTCTTCAATCAAACGCTCTGTATCGGAGATTCCCGTAGTGCCATCTATCAGCGCATCAGGCGCGTTGCGATCCATCAAGACTTTTCCTACCAGCATACGCAGCTGGCGTTTTTGGCAAGCCGTGAAGAAGGCATCTACCGAGCCTGGGTGGCTCGAGCCGAACACTTGGGCTGTCGTTGTGCCTGCACGGAGCATTTCGTCTAGAAAGGCGTTAGAAAGTGCCTCTGCATGGGCGTGGCTGGCAAACTGACACTCCTCAGGAAAGGTATAGTCATTCAACCAGTCCAGCAGTTGACGCCCGTAGGAGGCCATGATATTAAGCTGAACGTAGTGCACATGGGTATCAATAAACCCAGGCATAATCAGTCTGCCGCGATAATCGAGCACTTGGCTATTTGGTGGTAGCTGGTCAATGAGGTCGGCATAGTGCCCAATCGCTTGGATATGGCCCTCTTTAAGCCATAAAAGACCGTCGCCGTAGTGCTCAAGACTGCCCGGTTGAGGCAAGTTGCCGTCGCCTGGGTCGCGGGCAAAGCTAACTAGCTCCGCACGGATAAGCGTATCAGTAGAAGTCATATTAACTCGGGTTTGTCGCAGTATCGTGAAATAGAGAGCGCAGTGCGTCAGGCTCAAGCCCTCGGGTTTGGTGGGCAGTGGGTTTATCAGTAAGCCATAAAAGCTCAGTGACCACTGTCATAGCAATCGCGTAGGGCGTTTTATTACTGAGTTTGGTGCCATGAACAGCGCCAATAGGGCAGCGCACACGCTGTATTTCTTCTGGCTTATAACCATCGCGTTTCAAACGACTTTGAAAGCTAGTCCATTTGCTATCAGAACCAATCAGCCCGATAGAGGCTATGTCAGCGCGTCTAAGTAGCGCCGCTATCAGTGCGTAGTCCTCGTCATGGTTATGAGTGAGTACCAGGACATGGCAATGTGGTGGAAGTGCCAAAACGCTCTCTTGGGGGCTTGTTAGTGTGTGACAGCTAAGGCGAGGCTGCTGGTCATCTTGTTCGTCAAATATATCGGTACGGCTATCGTACCAATCAAGGTGCCAGGGCAAAGGAGCGCTGAGTTTAACGATCTTGCAACCCACGTGACCGGCCCCAAAGAGCGCAATGTGACTGGAAACACCGGGAAATACTTCCAGTAGTACGTTAACAAAGCCGCCGCAGCACTGGCCGCTGCGCCCACCCAGCGAGAAAGTCTCTAAATGAAAGCCAGCGCTGCCTTGTTGCAAGAAGTCTCGGGCGGCGCTGATGGTTTGCCACTCAAATGTTCCTCCTCCCAGCGTATCGAAAATAGTATCAGCGGTGATCACCATTCGCGCGCCCGGCTCACGAGGAGTCGAGCCCGCGCTGGTCACCTGAGTTGCCAGCACGTGAGGAGTACCGCTGAGCTGCAGGCGGTTCAGCGCAGCGTGCCATGCTTCGGGCGCTTGCGTCATAACGCTTTATTCCTAATGGCATTGGCTGTCAGCATGACTCTTTCAGGTGTAGCTGGCGTGTCCAGGTGAGGGGAGACGCGATAATCCGCTAGGCTTGCTAGTGCATCCCGAAGTGCAGACCACACGCACATACCTAACATAAAGGGCGGTTCTCCCACCGCTTTGGAACGGTAAAGACTTGCCATAGAGTTTGGGTGCCCCTCCAGCAGATCGACATTGAATACTTTCGGTAAGTCGCCATAGGTAGGGATTTTATAAGTGGCTGGCCCATCGCTGACGAGCACTCCCTTGGCGTTCCACTTCAGCTCTTCGCTGGTCAGCCAGCCCATGCCTTGAATAAACCCACCCTCTACTTGGCCAATATCAATAGCAGGGTTCAGTGAGTTGCCTACATCGTGTAGTACGTCAACACGGTCAACCAAATACTCCCCGCTGAGTGTATCTACACTCACTTCAGCCACTGCCGCGCCGAAAGCGTAATAATAAAAAGGGCGGCCTTGGCCTGTAGCCCGGTTGTAATGGATTAACGGCGTGGCATAAAAGCCTTTCTCAGAAAGAGAGACACGGTTCAAATAGGCGGTTTGAACGAGTTCGCCCCAAGGAATTCGACGCTCACTTTCGCCAATGCCAGCGATGAGCATGCCATGCTCTAGCCTCATGCCTTCTCTATCTAACCCGCCCTCAAAATGCCCCGCTGCAAACTCAAACAACCGCTCCCGAAGCTTGCTTGCGGCGTCTCGTGCTGCCATACCGTTTAGGTCAGCACCGCTGGATGCGGCGGTGGGTGAGGTATTAGGCACCTTATCTGTGCGGGTAGCGCTGATCCGCACGCTATCCAGGTCTAGTCCAAGCTCTCGGGCAACCACTTGGCAGATTTTTGTGTGCAGCCCCTGGCCCATTTCTGTGCCGCCGTGGTTAATCATGATGCTGCCATCGGTATAGACATGCAGCAGTGCCCCTGCTTGATTAAGATGCTGGGCGGTGAAAGAGATACCGAACTTGACAGGAGTCAGTGCGAGCCCTTTTTTAATAACAGGGCTTGCCGCGTTGTAGTCCCGAATGTGTTGTCGGCGTGCCCAGTAGTCGCTGCTCGTTTCCAGGGTGTCAACCAGCGTGTGCAGAAGCTGCTTTTGGTCAACCTGCTGACCATAGTGGGTGGTATCTCGCCCCTCCCGGTAAAAGTTGCGCTTACGAATCGTTAAAGGATCTTCACCAACGCGGCGGGCAATATCATCCATCGCCGCTTCAATGATCATCATGCCCTGGGGGCCACCAAAACCACGAAAGGCGGTATTTGACGCCGTATGGGTTTTAGCGCGGTGGCCGGTGACGCGGGCATCTCCCAATGAGTAAGCGTTATCCGCGTGGAACATCGCGCGGTCAACGATGGCATCAGAGAGATCTGGTGAATAGCCGCAGTCACCAATAACGGTAATATCGCCGCCTTTGATAACGCCTTGGGCATCAATCGCTAATTGATAGCGGTTATGGAAAGGGTGGCGTTTTCCAGTGGCACGCATATCTTCACTGCGTGGCAGGCGAAGTCGCGTGGCTTTACCGGTACGCCGAGCAATAATGGCGGCAATGCAGGCCCAGGGCGATGCTTGTGTCTCTTTACCGCCAAAGCCGCCGCCCATACGGCGCACTTCTACAGTGACCGCATGAAAAGGTATACCGAGCACTTCCGACACCAATTTTTGGGTCTCACTGGGGTGCTGGTTAGAGGTATGAACCATCACCCCTTCATCCTCCGTAGGCACCACAATGCACGCTTGGCCCTCGAGATAGAAGTGCTCCTGCCCACCGATAAATAGCTCGCCTTCTATAGTTTGTTCGGCTTGCTGTAAGGTAGTTTGCCAGTCGCCCCGCTCCTGCACGTGGGTTGGGCGCACAACCTCTTGACGTCCAGCAGCGGCCACAGGATCTAGGCTAGCCGGCTGTTCGTCGATATGCAGTGTGGCCAGCTTCACGGCTTGGCGAGCTGCCTGTAAAGAGGTGGCAGCCACCGCAAATAGGCATTGTCCCGCGTAACTGATCTCCTGGTCGACAAAAATAGGGTCGCCGGGGAATACCGGCCCAATATCTGTGTGTCCTGGTACATCATGGAGAGTGATCACGTCGACAACGCCAGGCGCCTGTCTTACAGCATCAAGTTCCAGTTTCGTTAGCGTGCCGTGAGCGACAGGTGAAAGGCCGAGCGCCACGTACAGGGCATCTTGGGGTGTTTTAATGTCATCAATATAGGTTGCTTTACCGGTGACATGTTTCTCTGCGCTTTCATGGAAGCTGGAAGCACCGGCTTGCCGTTGCCCGTGGCTATCCACCGTATGGCGAGCCAGTGGACCAGAACCTTGGATATGGTCATGCAGCTCGCGGCGAGCGCGGCTGCTGTCGCCATCAAGCTTAGTGAGCGTACGCATGGAGCATCACCTCTTGATTAGGTACTGAGAGCGATAGATAAAGGCGTTCGAGCAGGTTGGTTGCCACCTGATGACGATAGTGTTGAGTACCGCGCACATCGCTCATGGGTTGAAACTCTTCCGATAGCGCCCGCTGTGCCGCTTGAAAGCTCTCTTTCGCGATAGGCTGCCCTGTTAACGCTGCCTCTGTTTGTAGCGCTCGCTTAGGGATGGCCGCCATGCCGCCAAAGGCGATACGAACATCCTGCATAACGCCATCGTCGATACGATAATGGAAGGCTCCTAGTACGGCAGAAATGTCGTCTTCACGCCGTTTGGAGAGTTTCCATACTTTCAGGACGGCGTCGTCCGCTAATTGTGGAATAAATATTCGACTCACGACTTCAGCCGCTGCCAGCGCCGTTTTTTTATAATCCAGGAAGAAGTCGCTCAGCGGCAGCGCGCGACTGCCATCCTGGTTAGCCAGTTCTACCCAGGCATTGAGCGCCAGCAGTACGGGCGGGGTGTCGCCAATGGGCGATGCGTTGGCAATATTGCCACCCAGTGTGCCGCGGTTACGCACCTGCTGTGAGCCGAGCCGATGAAGTAGATGTGCAAAGGCGGGATAGTGGGTTTCTAGCAGTGGTTCGAGCTGTGAATAGGTGACGCCTGCGCCTACCCACCAGCCTGGCTGCTCATCAAAGATGGCTTCTTCAATATGGCGTAGCTCATCAACCCGTGTGACATCAATAAGTTGATTAAGCAACGCCAGGCGCTGCGTATTTTCCAGCCACAGATCGGTGGCACCGGCAACAAGGCGTGCAGATGGATAGTGTCGGCGTAGTTCAGTTAGTTGACTCAGTGTCGTGGGCTGAGCAAAAAGGTCCGTGTTGGCTTCCGCAGATTGAGGAGCGGTAAGTGGAGTATGAGCGGGTTGGCTGGCATCAATCCATTGCGGTGCTTTCCAAGAAGACTCCTGCATGCTTAGCGCTGCGTCACGAATAGGCCGATATCCGGTACAACGGCACAAGTTGCCGCCCAGTGCTGCTTCAAGCCGCTCTGGCGTAAGGGGTGCTGGCCGCTGTTGCTGTTGTGAATGTAGCGTAAATAGCGACATTACGATGCCGGGCGTGCAGAAGCCGCACTGGCTGCCATGGCACTCCACCATGGCACGCTGTGCCGGGTGAAGTTCTTCGTCAGTGGCCAAGCCCTCTACGGTTAGCAAGTGCTGGCCATGTAACTGGTGAGCGGGTGTAATACACGCATTCAGGCTTACAAAATGAGGCGCTGTATCGCTTTTAATGGCGACGGTACATGCGCCGCAGTCACCCGATGCACAGCCCTCTTTCGTGCCGGTCATCCCCAAATAGTCGCGTAGCAGCGTTAGAATGCTTGTGTCAGAGGGCACATGACACCGGGTCGGGGTGCCATTGAGCAAAAACTCAATTGTTGCCATGCCAAACTCCGTTATGATTGTTTTGACCGATCGGTCAACAATGTTGAGCTTGGGACAAAAATGCAAATCTTGCAAGACTTTGTTATATGAGATGTGACATGCACTATTAGTGAGCATCGCACTGCAAAATGCACAGTGATGCGACACGCACGCTTGGTAGACATTTCTCGCGATTACACTGCAAGGTTTATTAAAGGAGCTTACTGAATGACGGCTGATACCGCGAACCAAGAAAATGCCAGCAGGGACCGTATTGAACAAACCATATTAAGCGCTGCAGAGCAGGTGTTTTCACAACATGGTTATCGTGGTGCTAGCCTGCAGGCGATTGCAGACCAAGCTAAGCTGCCAAAAGCCAATATTCTTTATTATATGGGGAGCAAGCAGGCGCTGTATGTGCGACTGCTAAATCGGATGATGAATCGCTGGAATGCGGTACTAGAGGATATTACTGAGGATAGCGACCCAGGGCAGGTACTCAGTGATTTTATTCGCACCAAAATGATGCTTGGGCAGCGTTACCCTGAGGGGTCCAAACTGTTTGCCGCAGAGATATTGGCGGGGGCACCTTTCTTAAAAGAGTATCTCGCCGGCGAACTAAAGGAGTGGGTAGCCTCCCGCGCAGTGATTATTCGTCAGTGGGCCCAGCAGGGTAAAATGGACGATGTTGATCCACGTTGGCTGATCTTTCTAATTTGGTCGGCCACTCAGCACTACACGGAATATAGCGCTCAAGTGACCGGCATTCTTGGGGAAGAAGCGCTGAGTGAGGCTGACTTGGCTTCCATTTGTCAGTTCCTTGAGCACGTTATCCTGAAGGGATGCGGTATTACTTCCTCAAATGCAACCTCGCACTGATTCATGACCATATCGCTTCCCATTGAACAACATCTAAGCTCCATTCAAACCATGCTAGCCGAACACACTCGGCTTATTCTGGTGGCTCAACCAGGTGCCGGTAAAACAACCCGTGTCCCGCTAATGTTACTCTCCAGCGCCTGGGCGCAAGGTCAGCGTCTCTTACTGGTAGAGCCGCGTCGTGTCGCCGCTCGCTTGGCAGCCACCTTTATGGCGTCACAGCTCAACGAACAGATAGGTGAAACGGTGGGTTACCGGATGCGGGGCGATAGCAATGTAGGCCCCAATACCCGGCTGGAAGTGGTCACCCAAGGCGTGCTTACCCGCATACTGCAAGACGATCCTTTATTGGAAGGGGTGGCGGGCATTATTTTCGATGAGTTTCATGAGCGAAGCATTGAAGCAGACCTAGGACTTGCGTTAGCACTGGATGTACAAGAGAGCATCCGTGATGATCTTCGGCTAATGGTGATGTCTGCCACATTGGATGTCGCTGCTTTAAAAGGTGTGTTAGGTAGTGACACCCCCGTTATTGAGAGTAGTGGCCGCGAATTTTCAGTGGAAACGCGCTACTGTCCTGTGGAGGCTCATGAATCATTAGATAGGGCTGCCTTGCGAGTCACCAAGGAGGCACTGAAGCGAGAGGGTAGCCGAGATGTGCTGGTAATACTGCCCGGTATCGCAGAAATTTCCCAGCTTGTGCAGGCTCTAGAAAGTAGCAGTATGGATGTTGAGATTCGTGCGCTTCATGGAAGCATGCCGCTCGACGCCCAGCAAGCGGCATTGCGGCCTCTTACAACACGGCAACGTGTCATCGTTTCAACCGCCATTGCGGAATCCAGCGTTACCGTCGATGGCGTCAATAGCGTGATTGATGCTGGCTTAGAACGAGTGCCGCTATTTAACCCTCGCACTGGGCTTACGCGTCTCATGACCCGGCGGGTGAATAGAGCGAGTGCTGACCAGCGACGTGGCCGAGCGGGTAGGCAGCAGCCAGGCGTTTGTTACCGTTTATGGTCAGCTGAGCAGCCGCTGGTCGCTTATGGTGAGCCTGAGATGTTGCAGGCTGATTTATCTAAATTAGCGCTAGAGCTAGCGCTATGGGGTGTGCACTCGCCGAGTGAGCTTTCATGGGTGACGCAGCCACCTGAAGGAGCATGGAAAAGTGCCCAAGCGCTGTTGCAGCAGCTTCGCTTAGTAGATAGTGCCGGTATGTTGACCCCGCTGGGTAAACAGAGCGCTCAACTGCCCCTCGAACCGCGTTTAGCTACCATGCTCATTCAAGCGGCATCATTTGAAGCGGTGCCACTTGCCTGTGCCTTAGCGGCTTTAATGGAAGGCAGGGAGCGCATCAATGGCACGCTGCGCGACGCCTTAGCTCAAAGGGTTAACCAGCCTGCGGCTTATCCTCAGTGGCGACATGAAGTAAAGCGATTGTCGAGCCTGATGCGTTCGCCTGTGGCGCGGCACAGCTCCTTGGAGCAGCTTGGTGCGCTGCTTTGCCTAGCATACCCGGATCGCATCGCTCAGCTGATGACACCGGGTCGTTTTAAACTGGCTAACGGTAAAACCGCTACGCTACCTGCTCACCATCCACTGGCTCAAGAGCCTTTTTTAGTGGCAGTGAGTGTAGAGAGCGCTAACAGCGAGGCAGGCATCTATTTAGCAGAGCCTATCACGTTAGCCACGCTGACTAACTTTTACCCCGAGACCCAGCAGTGGGAAGAGCGCATTGTCTGGTCAGAAGAGCAGGGTAAGCTGGTTGGTGAAGCCGTTCAGCGGCACAGTGAGCTTGTGTTAGCAACACGCCCACTGCGTCGGTTGCCTGCCGACGCGGTAGAAAAAGCGCTAATGGCAGCGTTAAAACAGCGTCCCAACATGCTGTTTAACGCACAAGTGGTTCAACTGCAGGGGAGAATGGCGCTGCTCTTTGGCGCTTATCCTGAACAGTGGAACGATTGGTCCGACTCTGCGTTGTTAGGCAGTCTCGAGACATGGCTGGCCCCCTATATGGCGGGTCTGACGCGCTTAACGCAGTTGCAAAAACTGCCGTTTCAAACGTACTTAATGAACACGCTTGATTGGAAGCAGCAGACTCAGCTAGAGCGTTTAGTGCCCAGTTTGATAGAAGCGCCTAGTGGCAATGCCGTTAAAGTGGATTACACACCCTGCCGGGAAGGCAGGCCACCGGTGCTGGCGTTGAAGCTTCAGGAAGCCTTTGGCTGGCAGGCAACGCCCACCGTAGCGGATGGGCGTGTACCAGTGACACTTCACTTGCTTTCCCCTGCACGGCGGCCACTGCAGGTGACTCAAGATTTGCGAAGCTTTTGGTTGAACGGCTACTCAGAAGTACGCAAAGAAATGCGCGGGAGATACCCAAAGCACCCTTGGCCAGAAGATCCTCTTACCGCTCAAGCCACAGCATATACAAAGCGCCGCCAGCGTTGAAAGGCTTGCCTTTCTTAGTTGCTCGGAGTGTCTTCACGCGGGGTTTCTTCTGGAATTTCACCGGGCTTGCGGTAGCGTACACCGTCGGCTTGGGGCTCTTCATAGCGGCGGTTTTCATCTTCAGGTACTACGCCCAGTACGGTCTCTTGGGAACCATCTGGCCACGTATAAGTGGTGCAGCCCGCGAGTGGCAAAAGCGGCAATAAGGCGAAACACAGGTGGCGAAGAACGACTCCACGATGCTTGGGCATACACGGCTCCCTTGACAGGCCATTTTGGTTTTAACTTGGTGATGCATAGTGTGAATTGCCAGACTACAAGCCGCAAGCTTATTTACGAGTCGCTAAATTTCCTCCCAAAGGCAGCGTCGAAAGTCGTTCGATAGCTGCGTCATGCCAGCTATGCGGTCAGCATGGGCATCGGCTAGCGTTTTTGCCAATGCCTGATAGTGCTCGTTAGCAAACTCTTTTTTTGATCAAGCTGCTTTTCAGGCAGCACGATTCATAAAATTGCCTATCCTCAACTATAGCTGAGTGCTTCAGGGCAGTTGCCAAATTGAGTATGCAATACCTCAACCTTGAGGGAGGCTCTATGTGGTCAGTGGTTAAGTCAGTATTAGCAGCACTACTAGGTGTTCAGAATGACCGCCAGCGTCAGCAGGATTTTTCAAACGGCAAGCCAGTCGCCTTCATTATCACGGCGGTGGTAGTGACGATGATGTTTGTGCTGCTCTTAGCGGGTATTGCGATTTATGCAGCGGGATGAAGCGTTGAGAGGCATCACGATAGTAGTTCGTGACGAATGCCACATGTTTTCTATACTGATCGATATCACTTAACCCTGACCTAATAAAAGGGTTGGCGAGAACAATAAGAATAAAGGAGGTTTCTATGCGCTTACCGTGGCAATGGCTTCTCACCATTACCAGTGTCGCAAGTCTCTCTCAAGCCCACGCTAGCAGTTGGAATATGCCGGTGGGGGTCACTGATACCAGCCGCAATATTTTTGGCCTACACATGACCATATTTTGGGTGTGTGTAGTGATTGGGGTGATCGTCTTTGGTGTCATGTTTTACTCCTTGTTTCGCTATCGCCACTCTAAAGGAGCCAAAGCTGCCCGCTTCCATGAACATACCTCCGTTGAAGTGCTGTGGACGGCCATTCCCATTTTGATCTTGGTAGGTATGGCGGTACCTGCGACGGCCACGCTTAAAAATATGTATGACGCCTCTGAAGCGGATCTAGACATTATGATCACGGGGCAGCAGTGGCGCTGGCGTTACGAATACCTAGGAGAGGACATTGCCTATACCTCGAACTTAAGCACCACACGCGAACAGATTCGAGGCGAATCCGATCGAGACGAGCACTATTTGCTTGATGTTGACGAGCCTCTCGTGCTGCCTATTAATCGCAAAGTACGCTTTCTGATGACATCAGACGACGTGATTCACTCCTGGTGGGTTCCAGAGCTTGCTGTTAAACAAGACACCATTCCTGGCTTTATTAATGAAAATTGGGTGCAAATTAACGAGCCTGGTATCTATCGTGGCCAGTGTGCCGAGCTGTGTGGTGTGAATCATGGCTTTATGCCCATTGTGGTGCATGCCATGGAAGAAGCGGAGTTTGAAACATGGCTTGAAGAGCGCAAAGAGGCTGCTGAGCAAGAGGCAATGGGTGTTGATCGCGAATGGGCTATAGAGGAGCTAATGGCTCGCGGTGAAGAGGTGTATCAATCTATTTGCTCTTCCTGTCATCAAGGCGAAGGGCAGGGCGCACCGCCAGCCTTTCCAGCGCTCGCCGGAAATGAACAGCTTATTAATGAACTCGACTGGCATTTGGATCGCGTGATTAACGGTGTTTCTGGAGCCGCCATGCCTGCTTTCCGCAATACGCTGAATCCGGTAGAGATAGCGGCTGTTGTGACCTATACGCGCAACGCTTGGGGGAATGAGACTGGTGATACCGTTCAGCCAGCTACGGTGGCCGAGCGTATTGCCCAGTAGGTGTTGACCAACTTCTTCTACTAAAACGACAAGCATGCGGAGAGACATATGGCGCCCAAACTACCTCCACAACACTCACTGCAGCATAGTTCGTCTGCCGTGGCTGGTGGCCAGTCTCAGGAGGGCCAGTCGCATTACCCTCATGCAGCCCAACCCAAAGGCTTGATGCGTTGGCTGCTGACCACCAATCATAAAGAGATTGGCTCGCTATATCTGATTTTCTCGCTCACGATGTTTTTTGTCGGCGGCATTTTTGCGCTCGTGGTTAGGGCTGAGCTATTTCAGCCTGGTTTGCAGTTGGTAGAGCCCGAGTTCTTTAACCAGATGACCACCATGCATGGCCTAATTATGGTGTTCGCAGCCGTTATGCCAGCGTTTACAGGCCTAGCTAACTGGATGATTCCGCTGCAAATTGGAGCCCCTGACATGGCCTTGCCGCGGCTAAATAACTTCAGTTTTTGGCTACTTCCGGTCGCTTTTACCCTGCTGCTGTCTACTCTTTTTATGCCTGGGGGCGGCCCCAACTTTGGCTGGACATTTTACGCTCCGTTATCAACAACGTATGCGCCAGCTTCAACGACTTTTTTTATTTTAGCACTGCATATGGCAGGCATTAGCTCTATTTTGGGGGCGATTAATATCATCGCGACCATCCTGAATATGCGTGCGCCTGGCATGCGCATGATGGATATGCCGCTATTCGTTTGGACATGGCTGATTACGGCATTTCTACTTATCGCCGTTATGCCGGTGTTAGCGGGCGTCATTACCATGATGTTAATGGACATTAACTTTGGGACTAGCTTCTTTGATGCAGCGGGCGGAGGAGATCCTGTCTTATTCCAGCATCTGTTCTGGTTTTTTGGCCACCCAGAAGTCTACATCATGATCCTGCCAGCATTTGGCATCGTGTCGGCGATTATCCCTACGTTTGCTCGTAAGCCCTTATTTGGCTACGCCTCGATGGTTTATGCCACTGGAGCCATTGCGCTGCTGTCATTTCTGGTGTGGGCGCACCATATGTTTATCGTGGGCCTGCCTTTGACGGCAGAACTGTTCTTTATGTACTCCACCATGTTGATTGCTGTGCCAACAGGGGTGAAGGTATTTAACTGGGTGACAACGCTATTCCGCGGGTCGATTAGTTTTGAGCCCCCTATGCTTTTTGCGTTGGCGTTTGTAGTGCTATTTACCATTGGCGGCTTTTCAGGCCTGATGTTAGCCATCGCACCCGCCGATTTTCAGTACCACGATACCTACTTTGTGGTGGCGCACTTCCACTATGTATTGGTGCCTGGCGCGATCTTCGCCATCATGGCGGGCGTTTACTACTGGTTGCCTAAATGGACAGGCCATTACCCTAACGAACGTCTGGCGCAGTGCCACTTCTGGTGCTCAATCATTGGGGTCAATCTAACCTTTTTCCCCATGCATTTTGCCGGTTTGGCAGGCATGCCTAGGCGCATCCCTGATTATGCGCTGCAATTTGCTGATTTTAATCTGCTCTCAAGTATTGGTGCCTTCTTCTTTGGTGCCTCGCAACTACTTTTTGTGCTGGTGGTAGTGCTGTGTGTACGAGGTGGCCAAAAAGCGCCTGCAAAAGCTTGGGAGGGTGCTGTTGATTTAGAGTGGAGTGTGCCTAGCCCTGCGCCGTTACACACCTTTGAAACGCCGCCGGTATTTCACCGTGCTCAATCGCACGATTAATGCATAAAAGCGTTGGAGAAGGCGGAGGGATGAAAAATGGCAGCAGATGGTTCTCAACAAGCTGGCGTTAGGCGGACCGTCATTCGCAGCGTCGCAGCCCTTATTGGCATGTTTGCCTTTGCGTTTGCCTTAGTTCCTCTTTACGACGTGTTTTGTCAGGTAACGGGTTTAAACGGAAAGGTCGATACCACGGCAAAAGCTATCATTCATGAAGAGGTGGATCAGTCGCGCTTCATTACGGTTCAATTTATTACCCGTGGTAGTGCGGGGCTGCCATGGCAAATGAGTGTTGAAACGCGGCAAATGCGGGTACATCCAGGCCAAACCGCAGAAGTGGATTTTACCTTTACGAATAACAGCCACCAAGAAAGCTGGGGACGCGCTGTGCCTAGCGTCTCACCCTCTAGTGCAACAACGCATTTACGTAAAGTCAGCTGTTTTTGCTTCCAAGAACAGCAGCTACAAGGCGATGAGCGACTAACCATTCCGCTGGTGTTTCAGTTAGCTAAAGACTTACCTGAAGAAATCAGCACCATTACCTTGGTGTATACCCTATACCCGGTACAGCGCATTGCGCTTAATCCACTCAATAACAATAACGCGGCGGGGGATAAAATATGAGCGGCGGCAGCTATTACGTTCCTGCGAATAGCCGGTGGCCTATTTTAGGGTCGCTTGCGCTAGGTGCCATGATGGCCGGTATTGGTATCAAGCTGGTTTACAACACCGGGGCGCCATTGTTAGTTATTGGCTTACTAAGCGTTATTTGTGTCATGGGGTTTTGGTTTCGAGACGTCATTCACGAGTCGATGGGCGGTTTATACGACGCACAAATGGATCGCTCGTTTCGATGGGGAATGGGCTGGTTTATTTTTTCAGAAGTCATGTTTTTTGCCGCTTTTTTTGGCGCACTGTTTTATGTAAGGACCTTCACAATTCCATGGCTAGGAGGGGAGGGGGCAAAAGGCGTATCTGCTTTGCTATGGCCCGAATTTGTTCCTCAATGGCCGCTACTCAATCCCCCTGATGCCTCTGTGGCAGGGCCCTCCAGCGTACTTAGCCCCTGGCAATTACCCTTAGTGAACACGCTGATTTTGGTGACATCAAGTATCACACTAACGGTTGCCCATGAAGCTCTGAAGCTTGGCTATCGTCAGACCTGTCGTAACTGGTTAGCAGGCACAGTACTGCTGGGCATTTGCTTTATCCTTATCCAAGGCGTCGAATATTATGAAGCCTATCATCATTACGGCATTACCCTAGAGGCCGGTATTTTTGGGGCTACTTTTTTTATATTGACAGGCTTTCATGGTCTCCACGTCATTATTGGTACGCTCATTTTGGCGAGCATGCTGGTAAGAATTATCAAAGGTCACTTTACTAACGATCATCACTTTGGTTTTGAGGCATCCTGCTGGTATTGGCATTTCGTTGATGTAGTGTGGGTAGGGCTTTTTATCTTTGTTTATGTATTTTAGTGAGTTATCAAAGCTCGCCAGATAAGAAACCAAAGAGAAGCAGGGCCATCAATACGCAGGCTAACGCAATGCGCCATTTAAGTGATGTGAGTAACCGCCTGGAGGTGCTTTCGTCATGTAGTAAAAAGCCTGCACCTGCGGCTAAGCTGACCACTATTCCTATAAACACTAATGCAATGAGCAGTTTTAACCACATGATGAAGCCCTCTTATTTTCCAGCGCGACTATACGGATGGTGTGTGTTTTGGAGTGTTGTAGTGGTTTTAGGGTTGCTCCTAGGACTATGGCAGTGGGAAAGGGCCGCTGACAAGCGTGAACTGCTAGCCATTCGTGATGCAGCGCCAACAGTGGTTGAGCCAATCCAAACACCGGAAGGAGGGGCGCAGGTGCATCTACGTGGCGACTATCTTGAGCAGCACACGCTTTACTTAGATAACCGTATCGTTAATGGTCGCCTAGGCGTCGCGGTGTTGACACCGATGAAAGACTCTCATGGGCAGCTCTGGTTAGTACAACGTGGTTTTATTGAAACAGGTACAAGCCGGGCGTCTCCTTCGGTATTCACCCCTCATGGCACGGTTGAGGTGTCTGGCGAGTGGCAGGCGGAGCAATCGCAAGGGCCGCTTTATGGAGCCAACCAAGAAGGCGTCAGGCTGCAACAGCTGAGCTTGGCTCCTTGGGAAGAGGCGTTGGGCGTCTTCAGCCATAATGGCTGGCTTCATGCCCAGCAGGGTGCGGGTGTTTTTACCCCTTGGTGGGAGGCAAATGTGATGCCGCCAAGCCGGCATCTTGGCTACGCTTTTCAGTGGTGGGGACTGGCGCTGGCAGCGTTGGTGATCATGCTATTGGGTGGATACCGTCTAGTGAGCGACTTTCGAGAAAGCTACGAAGGAGGGCGTTAACATGCACCACCGTCGTCCAGTGCGTTACGCAAGGCTTAAGGTGGTTCTCTTGTTTGCCATTTTTGCCGCTCCTATTGTGACGGCCTGGGGAATGGTGACTTGGAATGTGGGAATTCCTCAGGGCCATACTGCCCACGGAAAAGTAACCATAGATGTGCCGCCGCTTGAGGATTGGCCGTTGATGGCTTCCATCACTGCCTCTGAACAATGGACGCTGGTATTAGACTGCGGCGCAAACTGTGTGCAGCAACAGGATGAACTGTGGCGGTTACACCGTGCATTAGGGCGTGAAGCCACTCGATTAAAGCGATTAAGAGTTGGTGGTGACGATGCCACGCTGCCTGGGGAGGCGGTGACAGTTTGGCAAAGCGTACCCTCTTGGAGCATTGCGCACAGCGTTTGGTTATTCGACCCTATGGGAAGGCCAGCACTCGCGTTTACTCAAGAAGCGGCAACCGCCGAGATTCTTGATGACATCCGGCATCTATTCAAAGTAAATTCTATTTAGCTTATGTTCGGCTAGCAATAGCCGTAAGGAAACTTAATGAAGACCTACCGAGAGTGCCGTCTTCGTTGGCTCATGAGGGTTACGCTGGCGGGAACCCTGTTGACTGCGTTCGTCATATTGGTAGGCGCATGGACTCGGTTAGTGGATGCTGGCCTAGGCTGCCCTGATTGGCCTGGCTGTTATGGCAAACTCATTGTTCCCGATAGTGATCATGCGGCGCTTCGACATCCTGATGCTCCTTTAGAGCCCTTCAAAGCCTGGGTAGAGATGGCTCACCGCTATGTAGCCAGTTTATTGGGCTTGATTGTGCTCACCATCGTGGCAATGGGCTGGTCACTGCGCAAACGTCCAGAATATCCATGGCGACTTAGCTTGGCGTTACTGATCGTTATTCTCGTTCAGGGCGCGTTTGGTGCGTTTACCGTTACTCTTAAGTTGTGGCCACAGGTTGTCACGCTGCATTTGCTCGGAGGATTGAGCGTTTTAATGCTGTTTTTTTGGCTACATCTTCGCATACGCCGTTCATGGCGTGGGCAAATAGGGCAAGCTAAAAAGGGTGGCGTACTGTGGTACTTGGCAGGTGGGGTTTTATTGTTGCAGCTTGCACTGGGTGGCTGGGTCACAAGCAACTATGCCGGTATTGCTTGCCAGGGATTTCCTACCTGTAATTCACAATGGTGGCCAAGCATGGACCTAAGCGAAGGCTTCCACCTAACCCAAAGCGTTGGCCCTAATTATCTCCATGGTCAACTACACGCAGATGCTCGCACCGCTATTCATATGGTCCATCGTATGGGAGCACTGTTGTTGGGTGCCGCTTTACTAGCGTTATGGTGGCGCTATCGGGGCATCAAAGTAGTCAGCACCGCCTTGAGTCTCGCATTAGGAGCTTATTGCTTACAGGTGGCGCTTGGGGTCGCTAACGTTCTGCTCTGGCTGCCGCTTTGGTTAGCCTTGTTGCATACGGCAGGGGCTGTATTGCTAGCGCTGAGCATGGGATGGGCGTGGTGGTGCTGGCGGTACCAAAAGGCGGGGCAGGCTACTGTTCTTTGCCCATCAAATGCAAGCAACCTGAAGGCGCATGAATCAGGTTGGTCTACTTGAGGCAATTAGGTGTACAATTCTCGTTAAGCTATTTACTTACTGGGTATAAGGAGCTCTATGAGTTCTACGGTTGCACTTATACTGCTTGCGCTGGCTGTTACGGTCATCGCTGCACTCGGCGGCTATGCTTTCTTCTTGCGTAAAGAGGTAAAGCGACGCGAGGAATTTCGACTTGACGAAGAGCGGCGCGCTCAGCAAAACAGCCTAGAAAATCTGGACTACGTGGTGAGCGCTCTCGTCCAAGAGCAAGTCGACATCACCGAGGGTTCCTGGCGCTGTAAAGTGCTGCTTGAAATCGTCGATCCAAGTCTTTCTGAACGACCTGAGTTTCAGGCGTTCGCCGAGGTTTATAGCCGTACGCGTCATCTCAAGACGCACTCTGCGCGCAAACAGTTGACCCCACGGGAAAGAATGCAAGAGGACAAGGAAAGGCTAGCTGTGGAAGATGAGATGCGCCCTGCGGTGCTCGCAGCCGCCGCAGAGGTAATTAAATGGCGCGCTAAAGGCCCTTCCGCTCTTCATTAAAAATTTTTAATGCCATCGATGTGAGCTTTGCTATGCTGGTAAGGTCGGTATTGGCAAGAAGTTGATATCTCGGCATTGTTGCCTTCTAACGCTGAAACGTTAATGATAGGCACCACGTTCAGTTTCAGGGGCAGGGGAACCCCGTCCTGGATCAGAACAGCGAAAAATGGATGCTCTCGCCATAAGAAGCATTGGATAGATTTGGTCTCTAGACCATGTCAGCATTGGATCAAGAAGGAGTCTTGCATGAAAAAATCAACGACTGGCTTGCTAATCGGTTCTGCTCTAGTCGTCGGCCTGTCAGGTTGCGCTAGCTCAGCCTCTCAGTCTTCTGGCCAAGCAGGCGCCAACAGCGGCCAAAGCTGGTACCAGCACCCCGCGGTTTGTGGTTTGGCGGGCAGTATCATCGGCGGTAGCATTGGTTATGCCACCAGCAGCAGCTCAGATGAAGAAGCGGGTGCCGCAACCGGCGCAGCGGCTGGCGCAGCTATCGGTGGTCTGCTGTGTGCAGATCGTACACCTGAGCCGGTAGCACCGCAGTGCCCGAGCTACGGCGAAGTGCCAGCTGGCGTTGCTGTTGATGCCGAAGGCTGCCCGCTGGACTCCGACGGTGATGGCGTGCCGGACTACCGTGACCAGTGCCCGGGCACGCCGGCTGGTGTAGAAGTTAACGCCAACGGTTGCCCGCTGGACTCCGATAACGACGGCGTGCCGGATTACCGTGACCAGTGCCCGAATACCCCGGCAGGCGTTGACGTAAACGCACTGGGTTGCCCGGAAAGCGTTGTTCTTCAGGATGTGAACTTTGAGTTCGATTCCGCCCAGCTAACACCGAATGCACAAAATGTTCTTAACGGCGTTGCTGAGCGTCTGGTTAACAACCCAGATGTACGTGTGAGCATTGAAGGTCACACCGATTCTCGTGGTTCTGACCAGTACAACAAGGATCTGTCTCAGCGTCGTGCTGAGTCCGTTGCAACCTATCTGAACCAGCGCGGCGTCGAAGCTAACCGTATGCGTGCTGTGGGCTACGGTGAAGAGCGTCCCGTGGCAACCAACGATACCGAAGAGGGTCGTTTCCAGAACCGTCGTGTAGAACTGGATGAGTGGAAGTAATCCACTTAGCTGATTAATCAATGGGTAGAGCCAGCATGCTGGTTCGTTAAACCCTTTGACAAAGAACGGGAGGCTTATGCCTCCCGTTTTATTTTACGCAGTCATAAATTCTGGTAGGCTGAGCAGCCTTCAAGATGTGCCCAATACCCCGACCATTGATAGCGAAATGTGATCCTTGGTATGGATCACCACTGCGCTCAAGGAATACCTGAATGCCTATTGTGACACTGCCCGATGGCAGCCAAAGAACGTTTGAAGCACCACTCTCTATTATGCAGCTGGCAGAGTCCATTGGCCCTGGTTTGGCCAAGGCCTGTGTGGCAGGCAAAATTAACGGGGTGCTGGTTGATGCTGCCGATATGATTGAGCAGGATGCGGACGTCTCTATTATTACTGCCCGCGATGAAGAAGGTTTGGAAATTATTCGTCACTCGTGTGCTCACTTGATTGGTCATGCGGTGAAACAGCTATATCCCGATGCCAAAATGGCCATCGGTCCGGTCATTGATGATGGCTTTTATTACGACATTGACTTTGGCAAATCAGTCACGCCAGACGATATGGAGGCCATTGAAAAGCGCATGCAGTCGCTCATCGATCATGAGTACGATGTTATTCGTGAATACGTCAGCCGCGACCAAGCGATGGCAACGTTTGAAAAGCGTAATGAGCCGTATAAGCAAGAGATCATCCGTGATATCCCGGAAGGTGCGACTATCCGCCTTTACCACCACGAAGAGTACACGGACATGTGCCGTGGGCCCCATGTGCCTAACACAAGACACTTAAAGGCATTTAAGCTGACGAAGCTGGCAGGTGCTTACTGGCGTGGTGACTCTTCCAATCCGATGCTGACGCGCATTTATGGCACGGCATGGGGCGATAAAAAGCAGTTAAAAGCTTACTTGAAGCGGCTGGAAGAAGCTGAGAAGCGAGACCACCGTAAGCTAGCGCGGAAGATGGACTTGTTCCACCTTCAAGAAGAAGCGCCTGGGATGGTTTTTTGGCACCCTAACGGTTGGACGATGTATCAGGCGTTAGAAGAGTACATGCGTAAAATTCAACGTGAGCATGGCTACCAGGAAATCAAAACGCCGCAAGTAGTGGATTTATCACTGTGGAAGAAATCAGGCCACTGGGGACATTACAGTGAATTGATGTTCACCACAGAGTCGGAAAAGCGTGAGTATGCGGTGAAGCCGATGAACTGCCCATGTCACGTGCAGGTCTTTAATCAAGGCCTTAAGAGCTACCGTGACCTTCCGCTACGTTTGGCTGAATTTGGTAGCTGTCATCGAAATGAGCCTTCAGGCTCGCTGCATGGTCTGATGCGGGTTCGTGGGTTTACGCAAGATGATGCCCATATTTTCTGTACCGAAAGTCAGATTCAGGCTGAGGCTGAGGCGTTTATTGCTCTAACGCTGCAAGTCTATAAAACGCTCGGTTTTGAAGACGTTGAGCTCAAGCTCTCCACCCGTCCCGAAGACTTTCTGGGTGAAGTCGAAATGTGGGATCGGGCAGAGCAGGGCCTTGAGGCCGCGCTGAACGCTACTGGCTTGGCTTGGGATCTGCAGCCGGGTGAAGGTGCGTTTTATGGGCCGAAAATTGAGTTTGCGTTAAGAGATTGTCTGAATCGTGTTTGGCAGTGTGGTACTCTTCAGCTAGATTTTAATTTGCCAGGGCGTTTAGGGGCGCAATACGTCGATGAAGACGGCACGCGTAAAACCCCTGTAATGCTCCATCGTGCTATCCTGGGCTCATTTGAACGATTCCTGGGTATACTAATTGAGCATTACGCTGGTGCTATGCCACTATGGTTGGCCCCGCAGCAAGCTGTGCTTATGACCATTACCGACGCGCAGCGTGATTACGCGCTTGATTTGGAGCAGCGGCTGCAAAAAAATGGCTTACGGGTTAAGGCGGACTTGAGGAACGAGAAGATCGGCTTTAAAATCCGTGAGCATACGTTACAGAAAGTTCCCTATCTCCTTGTGGTGGGAGATAAGGAAGTCGAAGCTGACTCAGTGGCCGTGCGAACTCGTAGCGGCGAAAACCTCGGCACCATGACTGTCGATGAATTCATCGAACGTTTTAATGCAGAGCGAGCAGCCCTGGCGACATCGTCAATTGCCTAAGGAGACGGAGCGATCAAGCGAAGCAATCAGCGCGGGCGTCCACAAGACAAACGCCCTCCAATGAACGAGCGTATTACCGAAGAAGAAGTACGTCTAATTGATGCCGAAGGTGAGCAGTTGGGTGTTGTGCCCACCACTGAGGCTCTTGAGCGTGCGGAAGCTGCCGGTTTAGATCTCGTGCAAATTTCGAATGCCGATCCGATTGTTTGTAAAATCATGGATTATGGCAAATTCGTTTTTGAGACCAAAAAGCAGAAAGCGGCTCAAAAGAAAAAGCAGAAGCAAATCCAGGTTAAGGAAGTTAAATTCCGTCCTGGCACCGACGAAGGCGATTATCAGGTGAAGCTAAAAAACCTGATCCGCTTCTTGGAAGGTGGTGACAAGGGTAAGGTCACATTGCGCTTCCGTGGTCGTGAAATGGCGCACCAGGACATTGGCCGTAAGCTAATGGAACGGATCGCGGCAGACCTGGAAGAGATCGGAGTGGTGGAGTCTTTCCCGAAAATGGAAGGCCGCCAAATGATCATGATTCTTGCCCCGAAAAAGAAGTGATCCAACGGCGAAGTTAACGGGCCAGCGCGAAGGCGCTGGTCGGCCCTGGGTTTTCTAAAAAATATCGAGCGGAGTTCTCTCATGCCGAAAATCAAAAGCAACAGCGGCGCTGCTAAGCGCTTCAAAAAGACCGCTAACGGCTTCAAGCACAAGCAGTCTTTCCGTAGCCACATCTTGACCAAGAAGTCGACCAAGCGTAAGCGTCAGCTGCGTGGCATGAAGCAGATTCATGCTTCCGACAAAGCGCTGATCCAGCGCATGCTGCCGAACCTGTAAGGTCGAATTTTCTTATCTGAGTGCATTTAGCCTCAGTCATAAAGTCAGGAGTGTGTTATGACCCGTGTTAAGCGTGGCGTAGTTGCCCGTCGTCGCCATAAAAAAGTACTGAAGCAGGCCAAAGGTTACTACGGTGCCCGTTCGCGTGTTTTCCGCGTAGCCAAACAGGCTGTCATCAAAGCCGGCCAGTATGCGTACCGTGACCGCCGCAACCGCAAGCGCCAATTCCGTGCGCTGTGGATTCAGCGTATCAATGCTGGTGCGCGTATCAACGGCATGTCTTACAGCCGCTTTGTTGGCGGTCTGAAGAAAGCCGGTATTGAAATTGACCGTAAAGTATTGGCCGACCTGGCAGTACACGAAAAAGCGGCATTTGCTGCTATCGTGGAAAAAGCCAAGGCTGCCCAATAAGGCAATTTGCACTGAGCTAAATTCAGTGTGAAATGTCGAGGTCATTTCAGTGTGACCCATGCAGGGGAAGAGCAGCCGCTCTTCCCCTGTTTTTTTGTCACCTTCAACATGCCAGCCATCTTGAAAGATGGAACCGCTTAATTCGGAGTAAATCGGATGGACCACCTTCCTACTCTGGTGTTAGAGGCCCGCGATGCTATTCAAGCTGCGCAGAGTGTCTCAGCGCTAGATGAGTTGCGCGTACGTTACTTGGGTAAAAAAGGCGAAGTGACGGCCTTATTGAAAGGGCTGGGCAAGCTATCGGCAGAAGAGCGTCCTGCGGCTGGTGAGCAAATTAACCAAGCCAAGCAAACGCTATCAGCCGAGATAGACGCCAAACGCCAGCAGCTTGAGAGTGAAGCGCTGAATGCCCGCTTGGCAGCTGAGCGGATCGATGTAACATTGCCGGGGCGTGGGCAGGAGAGTGGTGGCTTGCACCCTGTGACACGCACGCTTGAGCGCATAGAGGGTTTGTTTACCCGCGTTGGTTATGATGTGGCGGTAGGTCCTGAGATTGAGGATGACTACCATAACTTCGAGGCGCTCAATATTCCCGCGCATCACCCGGCGCGGGGGATGGCAGATACGTTTTATTTCGACGCGACACGCTTGCTGCGCACTCATACATCTCCTGTGCAAGTACGCACCATGAAGAGTAGTGAACCGCCCATCCGTATCGTCTGCCCGGGGCGCGTCTATCGCAGCGACTCGGACCTGACACATACGCCGATGTTTCATCAGGTAGAAGGTCTGTTGGTCGATGAGGGCGTGAGCTTTGCTGATCTAAAAGGCACCATTGAAGACTTCCTTCAGGCGTTTTTTGAGCGTGATGATCTATCGGTCCGCTTCCGCCCCTCTTACTTCCCATTCACTGAACCCTCTGCTGAGGTCGATATTCAGTGCGTGATGTGTAGTGGTAACGGTTGTCGTGTTTGCTCACATAGCGGCTGGCTGGAAGTGATGGGCTGCGGGATGGTGCACCCTGAAGTTTTCCGGCACTCCGGCATTGATACCGAACGATACACCGGCTTTGCCTTTGGTATGGGCGCAGAGCGTTTGGCGATGCTGCGCTACGGCGTTAATGACCTGCGCTTGTTCTTTGAGAACGACCTGCGCTTTCTTCGTCAATTCACCTAAGACCGCTGCCAGCGACGGGAATCAATATGAAATTTTCAGAACAGTGGCTGCGTGAATGGGTATCCCCGCAGCTTGATACTCAGGCCATTGCCGATCAGATCACCATGGCGGGCCTTGAAGTGGATGCCGTTGAAGCGGTCGCCGCTACCTTTAGCGGTGTGGTCGTGGCTGAAGTGCTGTCCAAAGAGAAGCATCCTGATGCCGATAAGCTCAACGTATGCACGGTGAACGACGGTACTGGTGAGCCGGTGCAAGTAGTATGCGGTGCGCCCAACGTTGATGTGGGTCAGAAAATTCCCTTCGCCCAAGTGGGTGGCGTGCTGCCGGGCGATTTTAAAATCAAAAAGGCAAAACTGCGTGGCGTTGAGTCGCGCGGCATGATCTGCTCGGCATCAGAGCTGGGATTAGAGGAAGAAATCTCTCCTGGTATCCTGGTGTTACCGGCGTCGGCCCCCGTGGGCACTAGCTTTCGCGAGTATATGCAGCTCGACGATATGACCATCGAGGTGGACCTTACCCCTAACCGCGGCGACTGCCTGAGCATAAAAGGCCTTGCGAGAGAGGTAGGTGTGCTTAACCGTCTGCCGGTAAGTGGCCCTGAGATCACAGTCGTTGAAGCGAGTATCGACGATACTTTCCCCGTCACTATTGAGGCGGCTGAGCAGTGCCCTCGCTACTTAGGGCGCGTTATTAAGGGCGTGAATGTAGAGGCTGAAACGCCGCTGTGGATGGTTGAGCGGCTACGTCGCAGCGGCGTACGCTCGATTGACCCTGTGGTGGATGTCACCAACTACGTCATGCTAGAGCTTGGTCAACCGCTGCATGCGTTTGATCGGGACAACCTGCAGGGTGGCATTACTGTCCGTTTGGCACGAGAGGCGGAGCGTTTAAAACTGCTGGATGGCCAAGAGGTAGCACTTCGCCCTGAAACACTGGTAATTGCCGATGAGCGTGGCCCCCTGGCAATGGCTGGCATCATGGGGGGAGAAAATTCAGGGGTAAACGAAAAAACGCACACGATTTTTCTTGAGTCGGCCTTTTTTGCTCCGCTTGGCATTGCTGGGCAGGCGCGTTCCTACGGTCTGCATACTGACGCATCGCATCGTTATGAGCGTGGCGTCGATCCAGAGCTTCCTGCCATGGCGGTTGAGCGTGCTACAAAGCTCCTGATGGAGATTTGTGGGGGGCAGGCAGGGCCCGTGGTTGAGGCGGTAAGCGATGAACATTTGCCGGCACCGCGCATCATTATGCTTCGCGAGGCTCGCCTTGAGAGTGCGCTCTCCAAGCGGCTGCAGCCGGATGATGTCACCGATATCCTTCAGCGTTTAGGGCTTGAGGTTGATAAACAGGCGGAAGGTTGGTCAGTGGTCGCCCCTAGCTGGCGTTTTGACGTTGCCATTGAGGAAGACCTCATCGAGGAAGTGGCGCGTATCCATGGCTACAATAACCTTCCGGTTCGTCGCCCAGCCGCTCGACTAGCACTTCGCCCAGCTAACGAGGCACTCCTCACTCAGGCTCAGTTGCGCAACCAGATGGTTGCTCGCGGTTTCCAGGAAGCGGTGACATACAGCTTCGTAGCGCCGGACCTGCAGGCAGCAATGCTGCCAGATGCTGTGTCCCCCGTGCTTGCGAATCCGATTTCGTCGGACCTCTCGGTGATGCGCGCCAGCCTTTTCCCAGGCTTAGTGCGTGCCCTAGAGTATAATCTCAATCGCCAGCAAACCCGTGTGCGCATTTTCGAGACAGGGCTGGTATTTAACGGCCACCTCGATAACTTAACCCAAGAGCCGATGATGGGCGCCTTAGTGTGCGGTGGCCGTGAAGGGGAGGGGTGGAACAGCACTAAGGCTCAGGTAGATTTTTATGACCTGAAAGGAGATCTAGAGAGTCTTTTGGCAATGGGTGGGGCCCGGGAAGCTTGGCGCTTTGAGCCGGGCGAGCACCCCTCTCTGCATCCTGGGCAAACCGCCCAGCTCTTTTACAATGGCGAATCCGCCGGCTGGATTGGCACACTGCACCCGCAAGTGCGTGCCAAGCTGGGGCTTAAGGTTGATGCGGTGCTGTTTGAAGTTCGCCTAGATGTATTGAGTCAGGGGGAAATTCCCGCCTTTGAGCCGCTTTCACGCTACCCAGAAGTGCGACGCGATTTGGCGTTTATGCTCAAAGAGGCAACGCCTGTGCAAGCGCTACTTGATTGTGCAAAAGCTCAGGCAGGCGATTACTTGAAAGACATTAAGCTATTTGATGTCTATGCTGGTAAAGGCGTAGCCGAGGGCTATAAGAGCATTGCATTGGGCTTGACCTGGCAGCACGCTTCGCGCACGCTAAATGATGAAGAAATCAACCAGTTGGTCGACTCGATCATCACTAACGTGCGAGCCGAATTAGATGCCGAACTTCGCGGCTAACTAAGCTATGCCATGACACGACGCTTATCACGTTCTTGGCAATGCGTATGCTACATGGAGGAGCCCTATGGGTGCGTTGACCAAAGCAGAGCTAGCTGAGCATTTGCATACTGAGCTGGCGCTGTCAAAGCGAGAAGCAAAAGCGATGGTGGAGGCGTTCTTTGAAGAAATCCGCGCCTGTTTGCGTGAAAACGAGCAGGTGAAACTGTCGGGGTTTGGTAACTTTGATCTGCGTGATAAGCGCGAGCGGCCTGGGCGAAACCCTAAAACTGGCGAAGAAATCCCTATCTCTGCCCGGCGTGTGGTGACTTTTCGCCCCGGGCAAAAGCTAAAGCAGCAGGTAGAACGCTACTCAAGTGGTCAGTAGCGAGCACATCAAGCTGCCCAACGAAAAGGAGTGCCTAATGGCACTCCTTTTTTATAGGCTACAAATAGGGCGCTATCTGGCTAAATACCTCCACCCTCAATCAGCCAAGTGATCACCACTTTAATGACGTAGCCCAACATTCCGGCACCTAATACCACAAACAACATAATCGTGCCAAATTTACCTGCGTTCGATTTTTTTGCGAGATCCCAAATAATAAAACACATAAAAATGATCAGGCCGCCAATCATAATGGGCGTGATCCATGTCTCAAAGGTCTGCTGCATAAGCGCTCCTGTTGGACGATTGTCGGTAGCCCATGGTGGGGCGTGCGTCATTTTTGTCAGTCGTGTTAATATTTGAGCAAATTCATCAGGTATTTGTCGACTGAACTTTGCGGACTTAACAAAGCGCAGTATGACAACTTTGCCGAGGAGTAGGCCAATGCCTAAGTTAACCATTCTGGTCGGCACCATGTATGGTGGTGCGTTAGACGTTGCAGAGCAGGTAAAGCCGCTGTTTGAGCAGGCGGGCTATGACGTTGATATTTCAGAGCAGCCCTCTGTAGACGATGTTTCCCAAGCCAGTGATCTAACGCTTTTCTGTGTGTCTACCACGGGGAGCGGTGATTTTCCCGGTAACTTTGTGCCCTTTGTTCGCAGTCTAAAAGATCAAAGTCCCTCATTGGCGGGACTGCGTTATGGGTTGATCGCGCTTGGCGATAGTTCCTACGGTGATACGTTCTGTGGCGCGGGGAGAGCCTTAGATGAGTTGCTGCAGGATCAAGGCGCCCACCGTTTAGGTGAGCGCCTTGAAATCGACGCGATGGAAACCTTCATGGCGGATGATGCAGCGGTGCCGTGGGTAGAGGAGTGGATTGATGCTCAGAAGCTAAAGGTAGCATAGCCATGCAGCAAACGGTTTACTCTCCCAAGCGAGTGAGCGTAGCGGTTGGCTTATGCATCGTGATGCTCGCTGCGCTCCCGCGCTATATGGTGGGAGGACATGAGACGCGTCAAACCCTTCTGCTGATGGCCTTGGTGCTAGTGGCTGGCGCAGCCGCGTTCCAGTGGAGGATGCTGTCTCAAGAGGCCCGTCAGGCGCTACCAGCACTAATAAAGCGTCTAGCGATCATGCTAGTGCTCGGAGCGCTGGTGATGGGGGCTTGGCACGCCATGTTTACTGATTGGATTAGCTGGCAGGTCTTTATCTCTCACGCGGCGACGTGTGGTCTGCTGCTGCATGCGGTTTCCCTGTGGTGGTCTGCACGGGAGTAACGATTTTTGTACCTTTAAACCCTTGTAATTGGTGCTTGCGCCCCCATCTTGCGAGCATGGCGCTTGCCACCATGCGTCAGGGTTCTTAAAATTGCCCCCTTGAACATATTTTACGCAATCAACACAACGCCCAGCCGCTAGAGGACAATTCATGCAAGTTTCCGTCGAGACGACCTCCCAGATCGAACGCCGTATCACGATTCAAGTGCCGGCAGCAGAAATCGACGAGGCCGTCAGCGCTCGCTTGAAAGACACCGCGAAAAACGTTCGCTTGAACGGTTTCCGCCAAGGCCGGGTGCCAATGGCCGTCGTGCGTCAGCGCTATGGCGACAGCGTGCGCAGTGAAGTGGTAGGCGAAGTGATGCGTGAACGCTACGTTCGCGCGATCACAGAAAAAGAACTCAACCCTGCCGGTTTCCCGCAGATTGAGCCAAAAGTTAATGAAGAGGGTAAAGACCTTGAGTTCGTTGCGGTAATGGAAGTTTACCCGCAGGTTGAGCTGACCTCTATCGAAGGTACAGACGTTGAGCGCCCAGTTGTGTCTGTCAGCGAAGCAGATGTCGATGAAATGATCGATACCTTGCGTAAGCAAAACGCCGCATGGGAAGAAGTTGACGCTGCCGCTGCTGACGGTGACCAAGTCACTATCGATTTCCAAGGCTTCCTGGGCGACGAGCCGTTTGAAGGTGGCAGTGCAGAAGGCCACGCGTTGGTCATCGGTTCTAACAGCTTCATTCCAGGTTTTGAAGAGCAACTGATCGGTGCTAAAGCAGGCGAAGAAAAAACCATCTCCGTCACTTTCCCTGCGGATTACCAAGCCGAGCATCTGGCCGGTCAAGACGCCACCTTCAAGGTGACCGTTCACAAAGTAAGCAGCCAGAAACTGCCGGAAGTTGATGCTGAGTTCATCGAGCGTTTCGGTGTGGAAGACGGCGATGAAGCCAAATTCCGTGCTGAAATTAAAAAGAACATGACCCGCGAAGCGGCTCAGGCTGTTGACAACCGTGTTAAGCAGCAGGTGCTGGATGCGCTGAAAAAAGCGAACGACATTCCCGTGCCTACCGCGCTGGTTCAGCAAGAAACGGACGGCATGAAGCGTCAAGCCGCTCAGCAGTTTGGCCTGGGTGAGGATTTTGACGTTAGCCAGCTGCCGAATGAGCTATTTGAAGAGCAGGCGAAGAGCCGTGTTCAGGTCGGTCTATTGCTAGCTGAAGTGATCAAAGCCAATGAACTGGACGCAGACGACGCGGCCATCAAAGCCAAAGTAGAAGAGCTGGCTGAGCAGTATCAAGATCCATCCGAAGTGGTTGAGTACTACATGGGTAATGAGCAGCTGAAAACCCAGGTAAAATCTGCCATTCTCGAAGAGAAGGCCGTTGAGAAGCTGCTTGAGCAAGCGAACGTCAAAGACGTTGAAATGTCTTACCAGCAAGCGCTGGCTGCTGCTCAGCAGCAGGCTGAGCAAGATGAGAAGGCCGAAGAGGGCGAACAGGCAGGCGCCTGATCTCATCGCGTGGCGCACCCTATCTGGGTGCGCTTTTCCCTTACCGGACGCAAGGAATCACCCGAATGAGTGAGTTTGATATTCAAAACGCCGGCGGTTTAGTGCCCATGGTGGTTGAGCAGAGCGCCAAAGGGGAAAGAGCCTACGACATCTACTCGCGCCTTTTAAAAGAGCGCGTGATTTTCCTGGTAGGGCCGGTAGAAGATTACATGGCTAACCTTGTCGTGGCGCAACTGTTGTTTCTTGAGTCTGAAAACCCCGATAAGGATATTCATCTTTACATCAATTCACCCGGTGGTTCGGTAACGGCGGGTATGTCAATTTATGACACCATGCAGTTTATTAAGCCGGATGTTTCCACCGTATGTATTGGTCAGGCTGCCAGCATGGGCGCGCTCCTGCTAACAGCAGGCGCTGCGGGCAAGCGTTACTGCTTACCTAACTCCCGCGTGATGATTCACCAGCCGCTAGGTGGCTACCAAGGTCAAGCGTCGGATATTGAGATTCACACCCGTGAAATTCTCGGTATTCGTGAGAAACTGAATCAAATTCTGGCTCACCACACTGGCCAGGATGTTGAGAAAGTGGCTCAGGATACTGACCGCGACAATTTTATGAGCGCCAATAAAGCAAAAGAGTATGGCTTGATTGACGCAGTGCTGGATAAGCGACCTACATCCTGATAGCGTGATAGGATTCTGCTTTTCTAACGAGCTTTTCAGGCGGCGTCAGCCGCCGCAGTGACAGAGGTACGCGAATGGCCGACGGCAAAGGCAAGGACGAAGGTGGCAAACTGCTTTACTGCTCGTTTTGTGGTAAAAACCAAAACGAAGTTCGTAAGCTGATTGCCGGCCCGTCCGTGTATATCTGCGATGAGTGTGTCGACTTATGTAATGACATCATTCGCGAAGAAGTTCTCGAAGCCGATGCCGAGAGCGATGAGGAGCGTTTACCTACGCCCCGCGAAATACGTCATACATTGGACGACTACGTCATCGGACAAGACCGCGCCAAGATGGTGCTGTCTGTAGCGGTTTATAACCACTACAAGCGTCTGAAGTCAGAAGTACGTGAAGGCGATGTGGAGCTAGGTAAGTCCAACATCCTGCTAATTGGCCCGACGGGTAGCGGTAAAACGCTCCTCGCCGAGACCATGGCGCGGCTATTGAATGTACCTTTTACTATTGCTGATGCAACGACGCTGACCGAAGCAGGCTATGTGGGTGAAGATGTTGAAAATATCATCCAAAAGCTGCTGCAAAAGTGCGACTACGACGTTGAGAAAGCCGAGCGCGGCATCGTCTATATCGATGAAATCGACAAAATCTCGCGTAAATCGGATAACCCGTCGATTACCCGTGATGTTTCTGGCGAAGGCGTACAGCAGGCGCTGCTGAAGCTAATTGAAGGCACAACGGCGTCCGTTCCTCCCCAAGGTGGGCGTAAGCATCCCCAGCAGGAGTTTGTTCAGGTCAATACGGCCAATATCCTGTTTATTGTGGGTGGTGCTTTTGCTGGCTTGGATAAAGTCATTCGCGACCGTGCTGAGAAAGGCGGTATTGGTTTCAATGCCAGCGTGAAAAGCAAAGAGTCTTCGCGAGGCGTTGGCGAGCTACTCGCGGATGTCGAGCCAGAGGATCTGGTCAAGTTTGGCTTGATTCCTGAGTTTGTGGGTCGCCTGCCAGTGATTGCAACGCTGACTGAGCTGACAGAAGACGCACTGATTCAGATTTTGACTGAGCCGAAAAACTCGCTGATCAAGCAGTATGCCAAGCTCTTCGAGATGGAAGACGTCACGCTTGAGTTTAGAGACGACGCCTTACGGGCTGTGGCTGTGAAAGCCATGGAACGTAAAACCGGTGCTCGTGGGCTGCGTTCTATCCTAGAGTCTGTGCTGCTGGATACCATGTATGAAATTCCTTCCTTGGAAGGGGTGAGCAAGGTCGTCATCGATGGTTCCGTCATTGCTGGCGAAAGCGAGCCACTGTTGATCTACTCGCAGCAGGAAGAAGCGCGGGTCGACGGTACTGACGGTTAACCCTTCGGTACGTGCCACGGCCTAGCTTTCACCGCTTGTGCCAAACCAAGGGGTCGCCTAGGCGGCCCCTTGTTGTTCTACGTTATTGTTGAAACGGCTGGCCAGCACACGGTGATGTGTCGTGTCATGCCCTTTCATACTGTGAGGTACTTGGCTAAGTACCCTTCAAGTACTCATCCGAATTTGAGGAACGTCTGCGATGCAGCAGAACGCCGATCAGACACAATGTCTACCCCTGTTGCCTTTGCGGGATGTGGTTGTGTATCCGCAAATGGTTATTCCGCTTTTTGTTGGCCGTGAGAAGTCCATTCAAGCCTTAGAGGCAGCGATGGAAGCCGACAAGCGTGTACTGCTGGTGGCTCAGCGCGAGGCCTCACAGGATGATCCTGATAATGCGGACCTCTACGCGATGGGGACCGTTGCTGACATCATGCAGCTGCTTAAGCTGCCTGATGGCACTGTAAAGGTGTTGATTGAAGGCAGCTTCCGCGCTGATGTTATCGATATCGAAGAAAATGAAGCGGGCTACACTCAGGCGCACTTAACCCCACGTGAAAGCGAGCCGCTTACCAGTCGTGAGCAAGAAGCGCTAGTGCGTGTCCTGCTCAATCAGTTCGAGCAGTACGTCAAGCTGTCTAAGAAAGTGCCCAACGAAGTGCTTAACTCGCTGTCGGGCATCGAAGACCCTAGCCGTTTGGTCGACACCATCTGCGCCCACCTGTCACTGAAGATTGGTGACAAGCAAGAGCTGCTCGAAATGGATCGCGTACGCGACCGTATTGAACACCTGATGGCGCTGATTGAGTCTGAGATTGATCTGCTCCAGGTCGAGAAGCGCATCCGCTCGCGTGTTAAAGAGCAGATGGAAAAAACGCAGCGCGAGTACTATCTCAATGAGCAGATGAAGGCCATCCAGAAAGAGATGGGTGAGCTGGATAATGTACCCAACGAAGCCGAAAAGTACGAACAGGCGATCAAAGAGTCTGGGATGCCCAAAGAGGCGTCTGATAAAGCGACTCAAGAGCTTAATAAGCTCAAAATGATGGCTGCCAATTCTGCTGAGGCGACCGTAGTGCGCTCATATCTGGACTGGCTAATTGCCGTTCCATGGAAAAAGCGCACGCGCGTTAAGCACGATCTGGTAAAAGCCCAGCAGGTGCTGGATGAAGATCATTACGGCCTGGAAGAAGTGAAGGCGCGCATTCTTGAGTACCTAGCCGTACAAAAGCGCGTACGGAAAATGAAAGGGCCGGTGCTCTGCTTGGTAGGACCGCCTGGGGTAGGTAAAACGTCTCTTGGTCAATCCATCGCCCGCGCGACAAATCGTAAGTACGTCCGCCTGGCGCTGGGTGGTGTGCGCGATGAGTCGGAAATCCGTGGCCATCGCCGCACCTATATTGGCTCGCTGCCAGGCAAGCTGATGCAGCGTATGAGCCGTGCCGGGGTGAAAAATCCACTTTTCCTGTTGGATGAGGTGGATAAACTAGGCATGGACCACCGTGGTGATCCGGCGTCAGCGCTTCTAGAGGTATTGGACCCCGAGCAGAACAACAGCTTTAGTGATCACTACCTTGAGCTGGATTACGACCTCTCTGAGACGCTGTTTATTTGTACCGCGAACTCAATGAATATCCCAGGCCCGCTGCTGGACCGTATGGAGATTATTCGTCTACCGGGCTACACCGAAGACGAGAAGCTCGCCATCGCTAGGCGCTACCTGCTACCCAAGCAGCTAGAAGCTAATGGGCTTAAGGAGGAAGAGCTAGCGCTGAATGACGACGCGTTGCTTGAGTTGGTGCGCTACTACACTCGTGAGGCGGGTGTGCGCGAGCTTGAGCGTCAGATCGCTAAAGTGTGTCGTAAAGTGCTGCGTGAGCGCTTAGAAGCTGAGCGCACCTCGAAAGATAAGGCAGGCAACAAGCTGCAGGCGCAGCAAGTGCTCTCCGCTGATCAGATTGAGACTTATGCCGGTGTGCGCCGCTATAGCTATGGCTTGGCGGAGCAGGAGGACCAAGTCGGTCGTGTAACCGGCTTGGCTTGGACGTCCGTAGGTGGGGAGCTGCTCAACATTGAGTCGGTAGTGACGCCAGGTAAAGGTCGTATTAACAAGACCGGTTCGCTTGGTGATGTCATGAAAGAGTCGGTAAGTGCAGCACAAACCGTCGTGAAGGCGCGTGCTCAGGCCTATGGAATTGACCCCCAGCGCTTCGAAAACGAAGACCTGCACATCCATGTGCCCGAAGGTGCCACACCTAAAGACGGGCCCAGTGCTGGTATTGCCATGGTAACGGCGATTGTCTCCGCCTATACTCAGCGGCCAGTAAGGTGCGATGTGGCCATGACAGGGGAGGTAAACCTGCGTGGTGAAGTGTTACCGATTGGGGGTCTAAAGGAGAAATTGCTGGCGGCTAGGCGGGGTGGTATAAAGACCGTCTTAATCCCTGAGGAAAATCGTCGAGATCTCAAGGAAGTACCGGAGAATATCAAAGGAGCGCTTGATATTCGCCCCGTACGCTGGATAGATGACGTGCTGGCCGTGGCGCTGGCAGAGAATGTTGCCGAAGGCGCTTCATTAAAGGGCGCAGATAAGTCTTTCAATGCAAATGCTGTTGCAAGTACCCATTAAGCGTTAAAGCAGTTTTGCTTTAATTTTACTTAATAATTTTGCCCAATGCCTTGAGCAGCGGGCATTTCACGGTCCGGTCGCTTGACAGGTGTTTCAAGGCATTGCTATAAAACGCAGCTATGCTTTGAGGTTGATGCACTTGGTGGCCGTGCCGTTTAGAGCCATTTTTTGAAACAGTTAAGGGGTGAAGTGTGAATAAGTCCGAGCTGATTGAAGCTATTGCCGCATCTGCAGATATTCCTAAAGCAGCGGCAAGCCGCGCATTGGATGCCATGGTGGAGTCTGTCACCGATAGCCTCAAAAAAGGCGAGAGTGTTTCTCTGGTAGGTTTTGGTACCTTCGCTATTAAAGAGCGTGCTGCGCGTACTGGTCGTAACCCCCAAACGGGTCAGCCAATCGAAATCAGCGCAGCAAAAGTGCCCAGCTTTAAAGCCGGTAAAGCGCTGAAAGACGCCGTCAACTAATTGGCTCGCGTTTGCTGTAACCTAATGGGCGCATCGCATCCGCGATGCGCCCATGTTCTTTTCTGGCCCGATGGTTTGGGCAATAGATGGCTTTGATGATCTGAGGCTAGCATGCTGCAAAGTATACGAGATGGCTCCAGAAGCTGGGGTGCCAAGATAATCATTGGTGTCATGGTCGCGGCCATGGCGCTTTTTGGTGTGGAGTCGCTGTTCAGTGTCTTTGGTAGCGACCCCAATGAAGTGGCGAGCGTTAATGGCGAACCCATTATGCGTCAGCAAGTTGAGCTAGAAGTGCAGCGCGCGCTGCGTTCTGGGCAAGTGCCTCCTGAGCAGGAGCGGGCACTGCGCAATGATATGCTCGACCAGCTCATCACTCAGTCTTTACTGCGTCAGTATGCTGAGGACGGCGGTTTTTACGTCTCCGACGCTCAGCTTGACCAGATGATCGTGACACTGCCTGAGTTTCATGATCAGGATGGGCGCTTTTCTGCAGAAATTTTCCGGAATCGTCTGGCAGGAGCGGGTTACACGCCGCTGTCATTCCGTGAAGAGCTGCGGATGGATATCAAGCGTCAGCAACTGCAGCAGGGCTTGGCCTTCAGTGACTTCAGCTTGGCCAATGAAGAGCAGCGTCTGGCAGACCTGCAAGGCCAGCAGCGAGATTTCCGCTACGTGATGCTGGATGCCAATGATGCTGCTTATGAAGTAGAGGTCACCGAGGAGCAGATGCAGGCCTACTATGACGCCAACCAGGAACGCTTCGAGCGCCCGGAACAGGTGCGCGTCGAGTACGTGGTGATTGACCGCCAGGCCATGGCTGAAGATATTGCTGTGGACGAGAGCGAGCTCCGCGCTGCCTGGAGTGAGCAGAATCGCGATGCCAACCGTCGTGTTTCCCATATCATGGTGACCTTTGGTTCCGAACGTGGCCGTGAAGAGGCCCAGCAGCTGGCCAATGAGGCACTGGCTGACCTGAACCGTGGTGAGAGTTTCGCCGACACCGCCGTGCGTTTTTCGGACGACACCGCCAGTGCCGAGCAGGGTGGTGATCTGGGCGTGATCAGTCGCGGCTTCTTTGGTGATGCCTTCGATGACGCAGCGTTTGCCCTTGGGGTCGGTGAGACGTCCCAGGTCATCGAAATGGACGGTGCTTTCCATATCCTGCAGGTTACCGAGCTGGATGCGCCTTCTTTCGAAGAGCAGCGTGACCGTTTGGCCCAGGAAGTGGCGTTGCGTGAGGTCAATGATGACTTCAATCGTCAGGTGCAGCGTCTGATCGATGAGAGCTTCGCGGCAGACGATCTGCAGTCCGTTGCGGATGACCTCGGCCTGACGCTCAACGAGAGCGACTGGTTGGCGCGTGGGGAAGGTGAAGGAGCGCTTTCCGAGCCGGGCGTGCTGGATGAGGCGTTCAGCGCTGACGTGCTGGAAGAGGGCTACAACAGCGAAGTGATTGAGCTCGACAACGACCGCCGCTTAGTGCTTCGTGTCGCCGAGCATCGTGATGCGACTGTTCTGCCCCTAGATGAAGTGCGCGATGAAGTAGAGCAGGCTGTTGCTGCTCAGCAGCGCCAAGAAGCACTTCAGGAGCAGGCAGCAGAATTGATCGCCTTGCTCCGTGCGGGCGATGCCGTTGAGCTGGAGTGGCTGGAAGCCAATAACGTCTCTCGCCAGTCTGACAGTACGCTGCCTCAGGTGCTGATCCGTGAAGTGTTCCGCATGCCACACCCTGAAGAGGGCGACAGCGTTTACCGTGCCGTGACCTTGCCTCAGGGCGTTGCTGTCGTTGCATTGGACAGTGTCAACGAAGGGCAGGC
This sequence comes from Halomonas sp. Ps84H-12, assembly GCF_024124725.1. Taxonomy (NCBI): domain Bacteria; kingdom Pseudomonadati; phylum Pseudomonadota; class Gammaproteobacteria; order Oceanospirillales; family Halomonadaceae; genus Halomonas; species Halomonas sp. Ps84H-12. The sequence goes on from NZ_JAMXSJ010000025.1 coordinate 36,544, forward strand.
CGACGAGCAGATGAATGCTTTCGTGTCACAAATGGCCGAACAACTGCGGGCTCAGGCGATCATTCAAGGATTGATCGATGACCTGCGCAGTGATGCCAGGATAGAGCGCTAAAACTAAAAAGCCGATCCATGTGATCGGCTTTTTCATGACGGGGCCTGTGCTCAATGCGATTCGCTGTCGCTACCAGGCGGCTGGATCAGCGAGAACTGGCGCAGTACGGGCTCTGGGTGGCGCTCGCTCGAGTGCTCCACGACAATATCCCAGCCGTGTTCGCTATCCCAATCGCCTAACACAAAGCGTTTGGCAGGCACGTCTTCGACGGTGAGGTCATGGACCTTGGGGCGATGGGTGTGGCCATGGATCATGATGTTCACCCCATGGCGCTGCATCGTGGTCACGACTTCTGCGTGGGTCACATCCATGATGGCTTCGGCCTTGTTGGCGTTGGCATCCCCAGACTGCATACGCAGGCTCTTGGCCAACTCTAGCCGCTGCTCCAGCGGCATGGCCAGGATCTGCGCCTGCCACTCTGGGTGGCGAGACTGGGCGCGAAACGCCATGTAGGCCTCATCTTTGGTGCACAGGCTGTCACCGTGCAGAATGACGGCGGCTACGCCCTGCAATTCCACTTGCTCACTGTCGGGCAGCAGGGTGGCCTGACAGGCGTTGATGAAGCGTTCGCCGATCAGAAAGTCCCGGTTGCCGTGGATGAAAAAGATGGACGTGCCCGCATCGCTCAGTGCCCGCAGGCGCTTGATCACCTCATGGGCCACCCCGCTGAGGGGGTGAGGCGTATCCAGCAAGTCGTCTCCGATCCAGGCGTCGAACAGGTCGCCTAGAATGTAAAGATCCTCGGCCCCTTTGGCGGTATGCTCCAGGTAACGATAAAACCCCTGATTGAGCTCAGGGGTGTCGTTACTCAAATGCATGTCAGCGATCAGCAGCGTACGCATAAGACTCCCGACGGTTATTCCGCATCCTTCAGGTAGGCGCGCTCGATGACCACGTCTTCGGCGGGCACGTCTGCGTGCATGCCACGGCGCGTGGTGCTCACGGCCTTGATGGCGTTGACCACGTCCATGCCGTCCACTACTTCACCAAATACCGCGTAACCCCAGCCTTGCAGGCTTTTGCCGCTGTGGTTCAGGAAGCTGTTGTTACCGACGTTGATGAAAAACTGTGCGGTGGCAGAGTGGGGGTCCTGGGTACGGGCCATGGCCAGCGTGCCGATGGTGTTCTGCAGACCGTTGTCGGCTTCGTTTTCGATGGGGTCGCGTGTCGGCTTCTGGTTGAACTCCTGGTCGAAGCCGCCCCCTTGAATCATGAAACCATCGATGACCCGGTGGAACAGCGTGCCGTCGTAAAAACCGTCGCGCACGTACTGCTCGAAATTGGCTGCCGTAACCGGGGCTTTTTCATGATTGAGCGCGATGGTGATGTCACCGTAGTTCGTCTGTAATACGATCATGGATAAATTCCTGTTCAATAAAAGCGTTCGCCTTGGCGCTGTGCATCGGCGTCACGTTATAATAGCGGTTTTGCTCGGCACCGCGAAGCGCTAACCCTGATTGCCTTTGCATCGTTTGCCCAGCACGCCATCCACCATGAGGTTATCAACACCACCATGACCAACGAGACCACCCCAGCGCCGAACTTCATTCGCAACCAAGTACGCGACGAGATAGCGGGCGGCCAGGTCACCAAAATTGTGACGCGCTTTCCTCCGGAGCCCAACGGCTTTTTGCACATCGGCCACGCCAAGTCGATTTGTCTGAACTTCGGGTTGGCAGAGCAGTTTGGTGGTGAGTGTCATCTGCGCTTTGACGACACCAACCCAGCAAAAGAAGAGCAGGCGTACATTGACGCCATCAAAGAAGACGTTAGCTGGTTGGGTTTTGAGTGGGCAGGCCCGGTACGTTTTGCCTCCGACTACTTCGACCAGCTCTACGCCTGGGCGCAGCATCTGATTCGTGAAGGCAAAGCCTATGTGGATGACCTGTCTCCGGATGAAATCCGCGAGTATCGGGGTACGCTGACCGAGCCCGGCAAGCCTAGCCCCTACCGCGAGCGCAGCGCCGAAGAGAGCTTGGACCTTCTAGAACGGATGCGTAACGGTGAGTTTGGTGAAGGGGAAAAAGTGCTGCGCGCCAAAATCGATATGGCGTCGCCCAACATCAATTTGCGCGATCCGATCTTGTACCGCATTCGTCATGCGCATCACCACCAAACAGGTGACAAGTGGAAAATCTACCCCTCGTACGATTTTACCCACGGTCAGTCGGATGCCATCGAGGGTATTACTCACTCCATCTGTACGCTGGAGTTCGAAGACCACCGCCCGCTATACGAGTGGTTCTTGAACAATCTGCCGGTGCCCGCCAAGCCGCGCCAGATTGAATTTGCCAGACTGAACCTCGACTACACGCTGACCTCCAAACGTAAGCTGAAGCTGTTGGTGGATGAGCAGATCGTCGATGGTTGGGATGACCCGCGAATGCCGACCATTTCCGGTATGCGTCGCCGGGGCTATACGCCCGCTTCGATTCGTAAATTCTGTGAAATGATCGGCGTGACCCGTTCCGACGGTGGTTTGGTGGATATCGCCATGCTGACCCACGCCATTCGTTCGGACCTGGAAGATAACGCACCCCGGGCGATGTGCGTGCTCAAGCCGCTAAAAGTGGTGCTGACCAACGTGCCGGAAGATCACGAGGAAGTGTACGAGGTGCCAGGCCACCCGGCGCGTGAAGACATGCCGATGCGTAAAGTTCCTTTTGGTCGTGAGCTCTACATCGAGCAAGACGATTTTATGGAAGACGCGCCGAAGAAATTCTTCCGCCTAGCACCGGGCAAAGAAGTGCGCCTGCGCAACAGCTACGTAATTCGCTGTGATGACGTGATTAAAGACGATGCAGGTGAGATTATTGAGCTGCACTGCTCCGTCGATTTCGACACCCTGGGTAAAAACCCGGAAGGCCGCAAGGTGAAAGGCGTAATTCACTGGGTCAGCGCGGCCCACGGCGTGCCGATGGAAGTGCGCCTGTACGACAACCTGTTCATGGTCGAGCAGCCCGATCGTGATAAGGACGTAGACTTCCTCGAGCATTTGAATCCCGAGTCGCTGGTGGTGTGCCATGCCATTGGCGAGCCAAGCCTGGCCAGCGCCGCGCCGGAAGATCGTTTCCAATTCGAGCGAGTCGGTTACTTCTGCGCCGATCGTCACGCCTCCACTGCCGACCACCTGGTGTTCAACCGCACCGTGGGCTTGAAAGATAGCTGGGCGAAAATCAAACAGAAGGGATAAGGAAACGTCATATGCATATTTACAATACGCTGACTCGCCGCAAAGAGCCTTTTAAGCCCCTTGTCGATGGCAAGGTCAGCATGTACGTTTGCGGTATGACGGTGTATGACTACTGTCACCTTGGCCACGCCCGGGTGATGGTGGCCTTTGACGTGATTACCCGCTACCTGCGCCATCGCGGCTATGACGTGACCTACGTGCGCAACATCACCGATATCGACGATAAAATCCTCAAGCGGGCCGAGGAGAACGGCGAGCCCATCGACGCGCTCACCGAGCGCATGATTGTCGCGATGCATGAGGACGAAGCTCGCCTGAACGTGCTGCCACCCAGTCAGGAGCCCAGGGCAACGAGGCACATCGACGATATTATCGCGATGATCGAAACGCTCATCGACAAAGGTTTTGCCTATGCCGCGGCCAATGGTGATGTCTACTACCGAGTGCGCAAGTTCACCGACTACGGCAAATTGAATAACCGTCAGTTGGATGACATGCGCTCTGGTGCACGGGTCGACGTGGATGTGCACAAAGAAGACCCGCTGGATTTCGTGCTCTGGAAAGCGGCCAAGCCCGGTGAGGCTCACTGGCACTCCCCCTGGGGAGACGGGCGACCGGGTTGGCACATTGAATGCTCCGCGATGTCCACCTGCTGCTTGGGCGATACCTTCGATATACATGGCGGCGGGCCGGATTTGACCTTTCCCCATCATGAAAACGAGATTGCTCAATCGGAAGCGGCGACAGGTAAAACCTACGTCAACACCTGGATGCATGCTGGAGCCGTTCGCGTCAACCAAGAGAAGATGTCCAAGTCGCTGGGCAACTTCTTCACCATCCGCGACGTGCTAGCCGAGCACGATCCAGAAGTGGTGCGCTACCTGTTGGTGGCCAGCCACTATCGCAGCCCGATCAACTACTCCGTGGACTCGCTGGTCGAGGCGCGCAAGTCGTTGACGCGCCTGTATACCGCCCTTGATGGTGTCGAGGTGGCATCTGAGGGTGAGCAGGGGGCTTACGCCGAGCGTTTCACTGCTTCCATGGATGATGATTTCAATACCCCGGAAGCGCTGGCCGTACTGTTCGACCTGGCAAGAGATCTCAATCGTGCCAAGAGCGATCAGCCGGAAGCTGCGCCCCGCCTGGCCGCAGAGCTGCAGCGCCTGGCGGGAGTGCTGGGGCTATTGCAGCAGACGCCGCAGGCCTTCCTGAAAGGGGCGCAGCATTCGATGGCGTTGAGTGAAGACGAGATCGAAGCCAGAATTGCCGAGCGTCAGGCGGCCAAAGCCAACAAGGACTTCGCCCGCGCCGATGCCATTCGTGACGAGCTGGCAGCGCTTGGCATCGTGTTGAAAGACTCACGAGAAGGCACGACCTGGGTCATCGAAGCGCCTTGATGACGAAGGAAGTCGGATGCCGTTGAGGCGGCGTCTGACGTCAACGCAGTTGCCTCGTATACTGAAGCGACACTCTCAGGATGCTTACTCAAAGGATGACCCCTATGCGCCGACTGCTGAACCCCCTGCTGACCGCCTGCTTGTCCACGGTGGTCCTTACCTCGACGGTACTCACGACGGCCCAGGCCAGCGAGCCGGTGGTGGTCTCTTCCAAAATCGACACGGAAGGTTCTGTGTTGGGAGAACTGATCATCCAGACCCTGGAGCGCCATGGGATTGCCACCCAGGGCCGCCTGCAACTGGGAGCGACCAGCGTGGTGAGGAATGCCCTGCTGGCCGCTGAAATCGACGTCTATCCAGAGTATACCGGTAACGGTGCGTTCTTTTTCGATATGACCGACAGCCCGGTGTGGAACAGTGCTGATGATGCCTATCAGACCGTTCGTGAACGGGATGCGGAGCAAGGCTTGATCTGGCTGCAGCCGGCCAGTGCCAACAACACCTGGGCCATGAGCATTCGTCAGGATGTGGCCGAGACCCATGGGCTCGACACCCTGGAAGACCTGGCCAGCTATCTGGCCGAGGGGGGCGAGTTCAAGTTTGCGGCCAGTGCGGAATTCGTCGAATCCGAGCAGGCCCTGCCGGCGTTTCAGGACGCCTACGGCTTCGAGTTGAGCGATGACCAGTTGCTGGTGCTCTCCGGGGGCAATACCGCCGCCACCATGCGCGCAGCCGCCCAGCAAACCAGCGGCGTCAACGGAGCCATGACCTACGGTACCGATGGCGGGCTCACCGCACTGGGACTGCGGGTGCTGGAGGATACGCTGGGCGTGCAGCCGGTCTACCAGCCTGCGCCAGTGATACGAGAAGACGTGCTGGCCCAGTATCCCGACATCGAAGGCCTGCTCAATGACGTGTTTGCGACGCTGGATCTGGTGACCCTGCAAACGCTCAACGCGGATGTGGCCGTCAACGGTCGCTCTGCCGACCAGGTGGCTCGCGAATATCTCGATAGCCTGGATGAGTGATGAATGCCGTTGATCGACGCACTGCCATCGCCAGCGACCATTCGGCGCCGCTGGCAACCTAATGTTGTACTGTTGTGTCTGAGCGCCGCCATGCTGGCGGCAGCCTGGTCTTTCCATCTGGTGACCGTGGCGCCGAATAGGATCGTCACGGGAACGGGGTTTGGAATGGTGGCGGCCATTGGCTGGCCCGGTGGCGTACTGGTATCGCTTCTGTTCATCGCCATGGCCGCCCTGGCCTGGGTGCCCAGCACGCGCCATTATCGGGCGCTGCTGGGGGTGATTACCCTGACCCTGTTGCTGATGCCGTTTGGCCTGATGGTCGCCGGGCACTGGCTGATACCCGTGGATACGCCCCAGGCCAGGCTAGGCATCGGGACTGCCTACTGGACGGTGCTGTTCGTGCTGTTGCTGTGTCTGGTGGAAGTACGCCTGCGGCTTGGGCTATCTCGATGGTGGACAGCGCTGCTGCTGCTCGGCATCGGCATCTTGTGGTGGCTGTGCGCTGCCTTCGGATTGCAGTCGCTGGCCCTGGTGCAGGAGTTTCAGGCCCGGGAGCGGCAGTTCTATCGTGCGTTGAGTCAACATATCGTGCTGGTCAGCAGTGCCGTGAGCGTCAGCGTCGTGATGGGCATGCTGCTGGCCATGCTGATGCGCCGCTACCGGCGCCTGCAAATCGTCGCCTTTGGGCTACTCAATTTTCTGCAGACGATTCCCAGCCTGGCGCTGTTCGGTTTGCTGCTAGCCCCCTTGGCCTGGCTGGCGGCCAATGTGCCTGCCTTGGCAGCCATGGGCGTCAGTGGAATTGGCAATGCCCCGGCGCTGATCGCCTTGATTGCCTACAGCCTGTTGCCCATGGTGCGTAATACTTACGTTGCCCTGGAGGAGGTCAGTGCAGAGACCCTGGAAGCGGCCAAGGCCATGGGAATGCGGAGCCCGCAGCGGTTCTGGCAGGTTCGGCTGCCGCTGGCGCTGCCGGTGTTGCTGGAAGGGGTAAGAGTCACCGCCGTACAGGCCATCGGGCTTACGGCGGTGGCGGCGCTGATTGGTGCCGGAGGACTTGGCACCTTCATTTTTCAAGGGTTGGGGCAGGCGGCCATGGACATGGTGCTGCTGGGTGCGCTGCCAATCCTGGTGCTGGCGCTGATCGTGGATGCAGGATTAGGGGCGCTGGCGGAAGCGCTACGCCCCGGAGGACAGCAATGATCGAGCTTTCCCATGTCTCCAAGCAGTTTGGTGACGAAACGGCGGTGGATGATATTTCACTGCGGGTGGCCAAGGGCAAGTTCTGTGCCCTGGTGGGTACCTCCGGATGCGGTAAGTCCACCACGCTGCGCATGATCAATCGGCTGATCGAACATACACGTGGCGACATCATTCTGGATGGCCAGGCGATAGAGCACTACGACCCGGTCAAACTTCGCCGACGTATCGGCTACGTCATCCAGAGCACCGGCCTGTTCCCGCACTGGACCGTCGCGCGCAATATTGGCCTGGTACCGCGGCTGTTGAAGTGGGCACCTGCCGAGGTCAACCGCCGTGTCGAAGAGCTGATGGGCTTGCTGGGGCTGCCGGTGGGCGAGTTTGCGTACAAATACCCGCATCAGCTTTCCGGCGGGCAGGCGCAGCGCGTGGGCGTCGCCCGCGCGCTGGCCGCAGACCCGGATATTTTGCTGATGGACGAGCCGTTTGGTGCCCTGGACCCGATCACCCGGGACAAGCTGCAGGATGAGCTGGCCCGCCTGCAGGCTAGTCTGCACAAGACCGTGGTGCTGGTGACTCATAACATGGATGAAGCCCTGAAACTGGCCGACCACCTGGTCGTCATGCGCGAGGGACGTATTGTCCAGCAGGGCACGCCTTTGGCCCTGCTGCAGCATCCCGCCGACCCTTTCGTGGATTCGCTGCTGGGAGGCCTGGAGCGGGGGCTCAAACAGGCAGGGCTGACGCGCGTCAAGGATCACATGGCGTCTCTGGGCCCCACGCTGCCAGCCCAGTCGCGTATTCCCGCTGACTTTTCGCTGCGGCAGGGGCTTTCCATGATGCTGCGTGACCACTGTGACCGCTTGACCGTGGTGGACCAAAACGATGTGCCCATAGGCGAGCTGTCGCTGCGTAGAATCGTCAAGGAAGCCCAGTTGGACAGGGGCACCCCAACGTGAGGCCGGATCCATCTCGCTCTGCGTCTTCGACCTCAGCCACTTCCAGCGCTGTCTCCGCGAGTTCCACCGCTTCGCGCTATGCCGCGTGGGGCTGGCCACTGGCCTGGGCGGCCTTGCTGCTGGTGATGGTGTTGGCCATACCCACTCTGGAACCGCTGTTTCGCTGGGTAGAGCCCAATGCGCGGCAGGTGATCTACGGGCGTGCCGATTTTGTCGATTTGCTGGCCCGGCATCTGCTGGTGGTGAGCGTGGCCGCGCTGGTCACGCTTCTGGTGGGCGTTTCTGCAGGCATTGCCGTCACCCGGGCCAAGGGGCGGGATTTCCTGCCGCTGGTCGCTCAGCTGTCGTCGCTGGGGCAGACGTTCCCGCCAGTGGCGGTGCTGGCGCTGGCCGTGCCGGTACTGGGATTTGGCACACTGCCGATCATCGTGGCGCTGATGCTGTATGGGCTGCTGCCCATCGTGCGTAACACCTTGACGGGGATCAACGAGGTTGATCCTGTGGTCAAGCAGGCGGCCATCGCCATGGGCATGACGCCCTGGCAACTGCTGCGTCATGTCGAGCTGCCGCTGGCCTTGCCAGTCATTCTGGCGGGCGTTCGCACTTCGGTCACCATCAACATTGCCACGGCGGCGCTGGGCGCAACCGTGGGGGCCAGTAATCTGGGTGACCCGATCATCGCGGGGATCATCAATGACAACATGGCGTATATCGCCCAGGGGGCGCTGTCGATTGCCCTGCTGGCGCTCACTGTCGATAGCGCCTTCAATGCTCTCCAACAACGCCTTGTACGCCGATCTGCGTCTTAAGTTGAATCCCTAACGGCGGGAGACTGCGTTACTGTCCAAGTGTTGCGTTGACATGTGTCAGATAAATCCACTGGCACAAACGGTCATCACCAACAACACTACCCTCAAAAGGGGTAAAAACAAGGACAATAATGATGACTCAGTTCGTACATCAGCCGGTCTTCATGACCGGCGACGAATTCTCCATAGACACCTTCAGCGTGCTCAGCCCCGAGGGCGAGCTTTATGAAGGTGCCGACGAGCCCGCCTTGAGCCGCGATCACGCCCGTAGGCTCTACCAGGCCATGCTGGCCACGCGTATTCTCGATGAGCGCATGATGGCCGCGCAGCGCCAGGGCAGGCTCAGCTTCTACATGCAGTGTACCGGTGAGGAGGCCGCGGTGGTGGGAGCCACCGCAGCCCTGGACGATGCCGACATGATCATGGCGCAGTACCGCGAACAGGGCGCACTTATGTATCGCGGATTCTCCATCGACGAGTTTATGAATCAGCTATTTGGCAACGAGCTTGATTACGGCAAAGGCCGCCAAATGCCGATTCATTACGGCTCTCGCAAGCTGCACTACATGACCATCTCATCGCCGCTGGCGACGCAGATTCCTCAAGCCACCGGGTATGCCTATGGCCAAAAGCTGGCCGGTGAAGGCCACTGTACGCTGACCTTTTTTGGCGAAGGCGCAGCCTCAGAAGGGGACTTTCACGCCGCGCTTAATATGGCCTCGGTGCATCAGGTGCCGGTGATCTTTTTCTGCCGCAACAACGGCTACGCTATTTCTACTCCCTCCACAGAACAGTTTGCCGCTGACGGCATTGCTCCCCGTGCCTTTGGCTACCATATGCACGTGATTCGCGTGGATGGTAACGACGCCCTAGCGGTATATGAAGCGACCCGCCAAGCGCGAAAAATCGCCGTTGAGCAGAACCAGCCGGTGCTGATTGAAGCCATGTCCTACCGGTTGGCTGCCCACTCCTCTTCGGATGACCCCTCGGGCTATCGCGCTAAGAGCGAAGAGGAAGCGTGGCGCGCCAAAGATCCCTTGCTACGCATGCAGCGCTGGCTGGCGAAGAAAGGGTGGTGGAGCGATGAAGAGGAAGCTGCCCAGCAGGAGAGCCTGCGCCGTGAAGTGCTGGAAACCATGAAGCGCGCCGAAAAACGCCCGCCGCCGCCGCTGGAGTCGTTAATCAGCGATGTTTACGCCGATGTGACACCTGCGCTACAGCACCAGCTGGATCAGTTGAAGCGCCATATTCGCCGCTACCCAGATGCCTACCCGCGCGGCGCAAAATCGCTAGATCTGACGCTTTCGTCAGCCACTGATACTCAGGGAGAGGCGTAATATGGCGACGATGAACATGCTCCAGGCGATTAATAACGCGCTGGATATCGCCATGGCGGAAGATGAGAAAGTCATCTGCTTTGGTGAAGACGTGGGTATTTTTGGCGGTGTTTTCCGAGCCACCAGCCATTTACAAGAGAAGTACGGCAAAGCGCGCTGCTTTAATACGCCGCTGGTGGAGCAAGGCATTATTGGCTTTGCTAACGGACTGGCCGCACAAGGCTCTGTTCCCGTCGCTGAAATCCAGTTTGCGGATTACATCTTCCCCGCATTTGATCAAATCGTTAACGAGACCGCCAAATTCCGCTACCGCTCTGGGGATCTCTTCAACGTAGGCGGGCTCACCATTCGCACACCCTATGGCGGCGGCATTTCCGGGGGCTTATACCACTCGCAATCTCCTGAGGCGTACTTTACCCACACGCCGGGCTTAAAAGTGGTGGTGCCGCGCAACCCCTATCAAGCCAAAGGGCTGCTGCTAGCGGCGATTCGTGACCCCGACCCCGTGCTGTTTTTAGAGCCAAAACGGCTCTACCGCGCCGCAGTAGGTGAAGTGCCTGATGAGGATTACCAACTGCCAATTGGTGAAGCAGAAGTGATCAAAGAGGGTACCGACATTACCCTGGTGGGCTGGGGCGCGCAGATGGAAGTGATCAGCAAAGCCGCCGAGCTTGCCGAAGAGCAGGGCATTGCCTGCGAGGTCATCGACCTGCGCTCGCTGCTGCCCTGGGATGTGGATACCGTGGCAGAGTCGGTATTCAAAACCGGCCGTATGATTGTTAGTCATGAAGCGCCGCTCACCGGCGGCTTTGCCGGTGAAATTGCCGCGACGATACAGGAGCGCTGTTTTCTCTATCTGGAATCGCCGATTACTCGGGTTACCGGGCTGGATACGCCTTTCCCGCTGGTGCTGGAGAAAGAGTACTTGCCCGACCACCTGAAAATTTTTGAAGCGATTCGCGAAAGCGTGAACTTTTAGCGCCAGGGAGAACAGCCATGAGTGATTTTTTACTGCCAGATATCGGTGAAGGTATCGTTGAGTGTGAAGTGGTGGAGTGGCGCGTGGCCGAAGGCGACACCATCGAAGAGGATCAGCCGATAGTCGAAGTGATGACCGACAAGGCGCTGGTGGAAATCACCGCGCCAGAAGCCGGGACGGTCACCAATCTGTATGTGGCCCAGGGGAAGATTGCCAAGGTTCACGCGCCGCTTTATGCATACCAAGCCGCCGGTCAGATGAACAGCGATACTGCTGCTACCGAGCAGGCACCTTCAGCGCCGCCCAGTAGCCACGGGGTGGCCGCTGATGAAAATAGCCCGCCGCCTAAAAGCCAAGCCGTTACCCCGGCGGCTGCAGGCAAAGTGCCCGCTAGCCCTGCGGTGCGCCGCTTAGTACGCGAGCACAGCCTAGCCCTGTCGGAGATCTCAGGCAGTGGTAAAGATGGCCGGGTGCTGAAAGAAGACGTGCTAGCGCACCTCAACGCGCCAGCGGTATCTCACCAAACGGCCAGTGTTTCGATGCCATCAAGCACAGGCTTAGCACCCTCAAAAGTAGAGCCGCTGCGCGGCGTGCGGGCGGTGATGGCCAAGCGCATGGTAGAGGCCGCTAGCTCCATTCCTCATTTTCACTACGGTGAAGAGATTGATGTCACGGAGCTGTTGGCGCTGCGCGAGCGGCTCAAGCCGCAGGTAGAGGCGAAGGGCGAACGGCTCACGCTGATGCCGTTCTTTATGAAAGCGATGGCGCTGGCCGTGGCGGAGACGCCGATCATCAATGCACAGTTAAACAGCGAAGCCAACGAGCTGAGCTACTACGACCAGTGCAATATCGGCATGGCGGTGGATAGCAAAGCGGGGCTTTTGGTCCCTAACGTGAAGGGTGTCGAGGGCTTAACGCTGTTTGAGATTGCCAAAGAGGTCGGCAGGCTAACCAATGCCGCGCGGGAAGGGCGCGTGGAGCAGGCGGATCTAAAGGGCGGCACCATCAGCATCTCCAACATTGGTGCCCTCGGGGGCACCTACGCGGCGCCGATTATTAATGCGCCGGAAGCCGCCATTGTGGCCATTGGCAAAACCCAGTGGCTGCCGCGCTTTGATGAGCACGGGGCTGTGCAGCGCCGGGCTATTTTGACGGTCACCTGGGCAGGCGATCATCGCTTTATTGATGGCGGTACCATTGCTCGCTTCTGCAACGCCTGGAAAGGCTTTCTCGAGGCGCCGGAAAGCATGCTGCTTCATCTGGCCTAACCGTGTAGGCACCTTGCTATGAGCCAGGCACCGCTGCAGCAGTTTTACATACCCGAAGAGCAGTCGGTCTACCTGCTAAGCCATCACGATGCGCGAAAGCTAAAAGACTGGGTAGCGCTGTGCCAAGCACAGCTTGCCCAGTTGGGCTATTCGAATATCGAGCTGATTGGTAAGGGGGCTTACGGGTTTGTGTTTGCGGGTAGCGCTTGGCAGCAAGGCGTCAAGGCGCACTACGTGTTCAAGTTTTCACGCATTACGCTGCCCACTCATTTACAAGAACGCCTCGAAGAGGAGGCGTTCATGCTCGATCAGGTATCGCACCCTCGAATTCCCAAGCTCATTACCTACCAGCGCGCACGCGGCCAGTCGATTTTGGTCATGGAGCGTGCCCCTGGCTGGAATCTGGAGCAAGTGTCGCTCAAGCAGGGAAAGCTCCCACCACGATTGATCGTGCGCATTGCCGCGCAGCTGGCGGATATTCTCAAAGCGCTGCGTCGTGAAACGGGCCCACATGTACGGCCGGTGGTACATGGCGATATCAAGCCTTCCAATCTCGTTTTCGATACGGTCAGTGAATCCATCGCGCTGATCGACTGGGGCTCATCGGTGTTCGCACAGTTGGATGAATCGCTTCAGTTCGTGGGTGCCAACGTAATGGAGTTGATGTCGGACAATCTGCAGCAAACCAATGCACGGCTGGGGGATGTCTATTTTATCGGTGAAGAGCAGTTGAACGGAGCGCTCTCGTCGCCACGGTTCGATGAGCAGGGGGCGGCCGGTACGCTCTATGCGCTGGCCTCGGCGCAGTCCTGCCGTTTTGGCCATCGAGCAATTCCGGCCAGCTCATTGGGATTGCCCATTGAGTTTGCACGCACGCTGGATGGCATGCTCGACCCCGACCCACAGGTGCGGCGTAAAGCGGGGGATTACTTTATTCGTGAAATGCCGCGCATGGTGAAGCTTGTTATGGTTGACCTGCCCATCGCTCCCCAAACGCCGCTAGTGCCCGTATGGGGAAAAGGCCTGCGTCGCCCGGCTAGCCAAGAGATCGATACCGTGGTGTACAGCTCACGAAAGGCGTTTTTACGCGAGGCAAGCGCTGAAGAGACGTTAAACGACGTCAATGATGTGCAGCTTGATCGCTATTACAAACAGTTTATGCAGGGGATGGGAGAAACCGAAAAAGCCTTTTTGGCTTCGGTGAGTCGGTTGGGCAAATACCCGGTCGTAGGTGGTTTAGCGGTGCGCTGGGAGCGGGAGGGTGTTTATATCGATTCGTCGCTCAACCTGCATGACCCAGCGCTAAAGCCCGCGTTTATCGAGGCGGTGAATAACATGGTGCACTTAGCACGGGCCATTCATCGCCAGGGAGTATTTAAAAGCTGCCTGTTCAATGCCCGCCAAACGCTGCACTTAGAGCGTGCTAGCCCTGAGGAGGCGTTTTACTGCCAGCCAGAGATGGCGATTAATTACGAAGTAAGCGCCGTGCCGGAAATGGAGAATCGCACTCGGCAGCACAGCTACTTTGAAGATGGCCCTGACCCAGAAGAGCTATTGGTGCTGCCGGATACCATTATGCAACTGCTTCAGCGGCTCAATGAGATTCACCATACCGGCATGATCATCTTTGAAGCGCTGCCCAAACATCTCAAAATCCATAGCTACTATCGGCTGCTCGACCCTCAACGCGAGCAGGAGTTTCGCAGCCTACTGAGCCGAATGCTGGCTGCTGTCAGTCAAATCGAGGGGCTGGGCGTGTCGGGGTTTATGAAGATGCCCTACAAAGACACGCGCTTTTTTACCCACTTAGAACGACAACCAGAGCACTTCTACCCCAAAGACCCAAAAGAGTATATAAGAAAAAGTGCCTTGCCCGCGCCGCCGCGTTAGGCGGCACTGTTAATTCGGCGCGTTTGTGATTAACCAGCTCGCCAACTGTTCGGTTAAACGGTCGGTGGCGCTACCAAAGGCGCTCACCACATCGGGTATCCCAGTGCTTGTGGCGCGCTCCCGAATCGCAAAGCTGGTGGAGGCCACGGGCTGTTGGTCCGCGCCGAGTAATTGAACGTCTAACTGCAGGTTAACGCTTGGCGGAGAGGTGTCATACTCGCTCTGAAAGTGGCGCAGCTCGCTTAATAGCAGCAAGTCGTGAGGGAGCCGATCGCTGCTCACGTTGGCGAACAGCTCTTGCTGCTGCAGCCCTGCAATCAGCTGGGCTTGCAGCATGTCCGGTGTATCTTCATGCCAGCGAGCACCCTCATACACATTGACCACATTGCCTTCGGGAAACACCACGATACGATTGCTGCTGAGCAGGTGGCCCGCTTCTGGTGTAGCGATACCCAGTCGCTCTGGCTGCGTGATGGTGGCAGGGGCGCTCTGCATCGTGGTAGCAGGCAAGCGATACAGCGTCGATGGCGCTTTCTCCGGTAAAATAGAGCAGCCCGAAAGGGTAAGTAAGGCACTTAGAAAAAAGCCGTTACGTAAAGCGTGCATGTTCATGGGTGGAACTCCTCTACTTGGTCGCGGCCTAGGAAAAAGTCCGTGGGGCTCTCCTCAAGCTCCCGTGTAATGCGGTCGAGGGTGGCGAGTGTCGAGCGTAACGCCGCTAGGGCCGGGGCAATGTCGCGAGTGCTTTGTAGAGTGCTTTCGACAGCACCCGCGTTATCGTTCACCAACTGTTCTATCCGCTGGGCAGCGCTGGCAACATTGCGGCTGGCGCTCTCTGCGCTGCGCATCACCTGCTGACCCTCCTGGCTCAGCAAGCGGTTCGCCTCTAGGCTAAGCGATTCGATACTTTCAAGCGTGGTGGAGGCTTGGCGTGACACATCGCCAAAGAGCGCCATGTTTTCATCCAGGGCAGACTGCTGAGAGGCAATCATCTCGGTGATTTGGGCAATATTGGTCAGGATATTGCCTGCTTGCTCACGATTATTGTCATCGAAGAGTTCGTTCACACTCTGCAAAATCGCGTTGAGGTTTTCGACCATCTCTTCGCCTTCGTCAAACAGCGTAGCAATAGGCGACGGGTCGGCTTGAATGAAAGGCGTATCGTCGCTGCTCTGCGCTAGCAAGCGTTGGCTTTCTGGGGTGCCGCCATAGAGCTGCACGGACATACTGCCGGTAATGCTGGCAAAGGCTAGCTTTGCGCGGGTATCCACTTTAATCGGAGTGTCTTCATACACGCGAATAAGTGTGATCACTTGGCGTGGGTCGTCAGGATTGAGGGAAAGCTCGGTAACATCGCCCACTTCAATGCCGTTGTACTGCACCTTGCTGCCCACTGAGAGGCCGCTGACGCTGCGCTCGAACAAAATGCGGTAGGGTTGATAGTCGCGTTGGCCAGCCGCATAGCTCATCCAGAGCGCAAACAGCAAGGCGGCAGCGGCCGTCAGCACGGTAAACAGGCCAATCAAAATATGGTGCGCTCGGGTTTCCATGTGCGTCACTCCTGAGAAGAGGTTGGGCCAGCAGAGCGCTGTGCAGCGCGTCCACGCGGTCCATTAAAGTAATCCTGTACCCACTCGTCGTCCGTTTTTGCGACGTTTTCCAGGGTATCCACCACCAGAACGCGCTTTTGCGACAGCACCGCGACCCGGTCACAGGCCGCATAGAGGGTATCGAGGTCGTGGGTGACCAAAAAAACGCTAAAGCCCATTGCATCGCGCAGCGTGACCAGCAGTTGGTCAAACGCGGCGGCCCCAATGGGGTCGAGTCCTGCGGTAGGCTCATCGAGAAACAAAATATCCGGGTCCAGGGCCAGTGCCCTGGCAAGCGCGGCACGTTTCACCATGCCCCCAGAGAGCGATTCTGGAAATTGTCGGGCGGCATGAGGGGGCAGGCCTACCAGCGAGAGCTTGATACGCGCCAGATACTCGGCCTCTTCCCTAGAGAGTTTGGCGTGCTCGATAAGCGGCAGCGCAACGTTTTCTTGCAGGTTGAGCGAACTAAACAGCGCCCCACGTTGAAAGAGCACCCCAAAGCGCCGCTCGACCTGGCTGCGTTGGGACTCACTTAACTCATTTAACCGCTGGTTCAGCACTTCTACTGTGCCGTCATTTGGCCGCTTTAAGCCCACAATACTGCGCAGTAGAACTGATTTACCGGTACCTGAGCCGCCGACAACGCCGAGAATTTCGCCTCGGTAGAGGGTCAAGTCTAGCCCTTCGTGAACGACGTTGTCGCCAAATCGATTCACCAGCCCCTGCACGCGGATAACCGCTTCATCGCGCTCGGGCTGTTGCGGCATCTCTGAATATCGCTCGGTCACCAGCCCATCTCCATGAAAAATAGCGCCGCTAACGCATCTATCAGAATCACCATAAAGATGGACTGCACCACGCTTGAGGTGGTGTGGGCGCCTACCGATTGGGCACTGCCGCTAACTTTAAACCCTTCTAGGCAGCCAATGACGGCAATCACAAAGGCAAATACCGGCGCTTTGCTCAAGCCGACCAGAAAATGAGTGACCGACACGTCTTTTTGCAGTGTGGTGATGAACTGACTCACAGAAATATCCAGCGATAGGGTGGCCACCACCGCGCCGCCGACGAGGCCGCTCAGCATGCCCACAAACGCCAGCAGCGGTAGGCTGATCAACATCGCCATCACCCGGGGAAGCACTAGCAGCTCAATCGGGTCGAGTCCCAATGTTTTAAGGGCATCAATCTCTTCGTTGGATTTCATCGCGCCAAGCTGGGCGGTAAAGGCGCTGGCAGTGCGGCCTGCCAAAAGTATCGCGGCCAAGAGCACGCCAAATTCCCGTAAAAATGAAAATGCTACGAGATCAATGGTGTAAACCGTTGCACCGAAGTCTTGGAGCACCGTGGCCCCCAAAAACGCCACCACTGCGCCCACCATAAAGGTTAAGAGCGCAACGATAGGCACCGCATTCAAGCCACTTTGCTGAATATGCGCGACGGTGGCGGTAATACGCCAGTGGCGGGGTCGAAACAGAAGTGAGGTAAATGTGGCCAGCACCAAGCCAATGAAAGCCAGTAGCTGGCGCTGCTGAGACCCCAGCGCCACCATTTGCTGGCCCACTGTCGCTAAGGCTTCGCTAATCCGGTTGGGGCGGGGTGTGGGGCTCTCAAGCGGAGCGTCCATAGCCTCGGCAATGCGTATTAGCAAGGCCTGCTGCACCTGGGGAAGATCGCTTGCCCAGTCGCCAATTTGTTTGGTTTTTTCAACACCAATTAGCTCAACGATCAGCGCCGCGCCGGCGGTATCCAGCCCCTCAAAGCCGGGTAGCGACAGCGCTGCCGAGCTTAGCCGACCCTGCTGCTGTAGGGCGCGCTTCAGCTCAGCGTAGTGGCGTAGTGTCCATTCGCCGTGCAGCGAGACATGCTCGCCCTGTTGAGTGATCCACTCGTTTGGCATCCCTGCTCCTCAGTGCCTTCACATGCAGTGAAGGCCTATGATGCAATAAAACGAGCGTTAGTGAAAGGTAAGCCGTCGTTTCTTAACGTGACGCACGATACTTGGGGGCCAGCTCCTGCATAATTTTTGCTGCTACTTCCTTGAGTCTGGGGCCAAGGTTGTTGACCAATCGATCATGATCTAAACGCAGGCTAGAGCCACCGCAGTTAATCGCCATCACTTCGGCACCATCTTCTAAAATGAGCGGCATGGCCACGGCGCTGATATCCCGCTGCCAATCCTGTTCGGATAGGCAAAAGCCATACTCGGCATAGTCGCGCAGGCTCTGTTCAATACCGGCATGAAGGCGCGGCCAATCGCTGCCGTGAAACGCGGCTAGCTCTTGCATCACCTGTTGGCGGCGCTCGTCAGATAATCCGCACAGCCAGGCACGACCAATCGCCGAGGTGGCAATCGGTAGACGAGAGCCAACATCTAAGCGAATAATCAGCGGGCCGTGGCCGTGGCAGGTTTCCAGATACACCATGTCGCTGCGGTCGGCACCGCCCAGGCTCACGTTGCAGTCGGTGGCGTCGGCAAAGTGCTGTAAATGGGGGCGAGCAATTTCGCGAATGCCCATATTGGCCAGAAAGCGGTAACCCAGCGCCAGCACACCTGGCCCGAGGCGGTACTTCTCCAGGTGACGGTTGTGTTGCAGGTAGCCTAACTGGGTCAGCGTATAGGTTAACCGGGACACCGTGGGGCGCGGGATGTGGGTGCGATTAGAGAGCTCTGCATTGCCCAGGTACTCTTCCCCTGTTCCAAAAGCGCGGAGCAGTTCTAACCCCCGCGCAAGCGCGGTGACAAAGTTGCGATCTTTTTCGGGTGATTGCGGCTCATCAGCAGCGGCGTCGGTTGGTTCCATCAAGCGTCTCGGCTAATCAATCATTGAGTGGCAAGTATCGCATACCTGCGCTGGGGCGTTGCAAAGCGCGATAAGAGAGCTTAGTCAACGCTTGGCCTGCGGCGCCTGCCTTAGATACTGTGCTAGCGCCGCAGGAGGGCGGTTAGCTGTCCAGGCGTTCAATGATGGTCGCGATGCCCTGGCCAACGCCAATACACATGGTGACCAGCGCATAGCGCCCGCCGGTGGCTTCTAGCTGGCGCAGCGCAGTGAGTGCCAAACGTGCGCCCGAGGCACCCAGCGGGTGGCCAATGGCAATGGCGCCACCGTTGGCGTTAAGGCGCGGGTCGTCGGCGGAAAGACCCAACTGCTGAACGCAGCCCAACACCTGCACCGCAAAAGCTTCGTTGATTTCAATCACGTCCATCTGCTCAAGCGAGAGGCCAGCCCGGGCCAGCGCTTTTTGCGAGGCGGGTACCGGCCCCAAGCCCATGACGCGGGGAGCAACGCCCGCCACGGCGCTGGCAACGATACGCGCTCGCGGAGCAAGCCCAGCTCGCTCGCCTGCTGCACGCGTGCCGACAATCAGCGCGGCAGCCCCGTCATTTAATCCAGACGCGTTGCCTGCGGTCACGACACCACCTTCAAACAGCGCGCCGAGTTTGGCTAGTTTTTCCTCGGTGCTTTCAGCGCGGGGGTGCTCGTCTTTATCTACCAACAGCGGCGGCTGTTTGCGTCCTTGAGGCACGTCTACCCCAAACATTTCGCCTTCATAAAAGCCGTTTGCCAGCGCCTTGGCATAGCGCGCTTGGGAGCGGGCGGCAAAGGCGTCGCTGGCCTCGCGGCCAATGTTCAGGTCGTGGGCAATGTTATCGGCAGTTTCCGGCATGCTGTGGCTGCCGTACTCTTTGGCAATCCACGGGTTGGGAAAGCGCGAGCCAATCACGGTATCAAACATCGGCTGATTGCGAGCGTAGGGGGAGTCGGCTTTGCCCAGCACGTAAGGCGCGCGGGACATAGACTCCACGCCGCCAGCCAAAAATAGCTCACCCTCGCCTAAGCGAGCGGCACGGGCGGCATCCATCATGGCGGCTAAGCCACTGCCGCACAGGCGATTGACGGTTTGGCCTGCCACCTCAATCGGCAGGCCCGCCAGCAGCGCACCGTGACGGGCCACGTTGCGGGAATCTTCCCCCGCTTGGTTAGTACAACCCGCCAACACTTCTTCGTAGCTTTCTGGGGCAAACGGATTACGCGCCACCAGTGCTTTGAGCGTTAGGCCCAGCAGCTCATCTGGGCGAATGGCCGCTAGGCTGCCGCCATGGCGACCAAAAGGGGTGCGTAATCCGTCGTAAATATAGGCGTCTTGCATGGTTATTTTCCTTGTTTGTGTAAGCCTTACTTGAGCCGTAGTTGAAACTGAGGGGTTTCAGCCCGTTGGCCTGTCAGTGAGGGGCATACCCAGCGCAGCGCGACGGCGCAGCCAAGGGCTAGGGCGATAGCGGGGGTCACCGGTAGCGGCTAATAGGTTGTTCAAAATGGTTAGGATGCGCGAAGCGCCGTAATGGTCGCCCATGCGCAGCGGGCCAAACGGGTAGCCCAGGCCAAGTTCCACCGCACGATCAATAGTGGCGGGTGCAGCGACGCCTTGCTGTGCGATATCTGCCCCAACGTTGACGATGCAGGCCACCACGCGCTGCAGCACAAAGCCGGTGCTGTCTTGTAGGGTGCTGACCGGCGTGCCGTCAGCATTCAACAGGCTGGCAGCGGCATTGATCAGGTCGGGTCGGGTAATGGGGGAGGCCATCAGGCTGCGGCGCTTATCCAGCCCCGCCAGCATATCCACCGCGACGCACTGCTCGGCATTCAAGCCTTGGCGCAGGGCGCACTGCGTGGTGTCTTCGCCCAGCGGTGTCAGTAGGCACAGCGCCTCTGAGGAGGGCTGATCCGCACTTTCTAGTGGCCAGCCCGCCGTGGCGACCAGTTCGGCAAGCTGGGCGGCGCTGCCAGGGTCGTCTTGGCTGATCCACACGGGGCAAGGCGAGGCTGACGCAATGGCGGGCTCTTCCGGCATCTGCTGCTGGCCATCCACGTAGCGATAAAAGCCCTCACCGGTTTTGCGCCCTAGCAAGCCTGCTGAGAGCCGCTGGCGGGTGAGCGGTGAAGGGCGAAAGCGCGGCTCTTCATAGTACTGGTGGTACACCGACTCCATCACCGCATGGGAAACATCCAGGCCGGTCAGGTCCAGCAGGGTAAACGGCCCCATCCGAAAACCACCTTGATCCACCATGATGCGGTCAATGGTGGCGGGGTCGGTCACACTCTCACTCAGAACGCGCAGTGCTTCGGTGCCAAAAGCGCGCCCGGCGTGATTGACCAGAAAGCCAGGGGTATCGGTGGCCTGGGCGGTAAAGTGGCCCATGGTGGTGCCCAGGGCATTAACCCGCTGAGTGATATCATTAGCGGTACGTAACCCCGGAATTACTTCCACGATTTTCATCAGCGGAACGGGATTGAAAAAGTGAAAGCCAATCACGCGCTCTGGGTGCTGGCAGGCGGCAGCAATTGCGGTAACAGACAGCGAAGAGGTGTTGGTGGCGAGCACGGCATCCTGGCGAACAATGCCCTCTAAATCGCTAAACAGCCCCTGTTTTGCTTCCAGCTTCTCGATGATGGCTTCAACGACGATATCGCAAGGGGCGAGGGCGGCGAGGTCGCGGGCTTCAATCAATCGTTCGCCGTACTGCTCGGCTTGGGCTTGGGTAATCCGCTGCTTGTCGGCGCTGCGCTGCCATAACCCATTAATAAAGGCAGTCGCTTCCGCCACCGCGCCTTCTTTAACATCAAATAGCATGACGTTCAGGCCTGCCTGCGCGGCGAGCTGAGCAATTCCTCTACCCATGGCCCCGGTGCCGACAATGCCAAGAGTGTTGAACGAATGGGCGACTGCGTCGTTGGACATAGGTCAAAATCCTCGCTGCAAGGGTTTATTGTTCTGCATTGCAAAATAGCATTTCGTTTATTGACTGCCATCCTAGGCTATGCAAAAGTGCCTGACAAGAGAGTGAACGCTAGTTTCGCCATGCAGAATTATTGCAAGCCTCACTGCCCGCGCGAACGCCAACCATAAAAATATCGTTGCTACCAGGAGCCGTTATGATCCGTGATCCCGAACTGCTGAATCAGTTGGTTGATACCATTGCCCGCTTTGTCCGGGAACGTTTGATTCCCAATGAGGCACGGCTTGCCGAAGAGGATGCAGTGCCCGCCGAGATCCTCGCGGAAATGAAGGAGATGGGGCTGTTCGGGCTATCCATTCCTGAAGAGTACGGCGGCTTAGGGCTCACGATGGAAGAAGAAGCCCTGGTAGCCATGGAAATCGGCAAAACGTCTCCCGCATTCCGCTCGGTATTTGGTACGAATAATGGCATCGGTGCCCAAGGCATTCTGATTGACGGCACTGAAGAGCAGAAAGCCAAGTACGTGCCGCGCTTGGCCACCGGGGAAATTCTCAGCTCTTTCTGCTTAACCGAACCGGATTCCGGCTCCGATGCCGCCAGCCTGCGCACCACCGCCGTGCGCGATGGCGACCACTACGTGTTAAACGGCACCAAGCGCTATATCACCAACGGCCCGGAGGCGGACCTGTTCACCGTGATGGCACGTACCGACCCAGACAACAAAGGCGCTGGCGGTATCTCCGCCTTTATTGTTGAAGGCAATACGCCTGGTCTGATTCGCGGCCCGGCAGATAACAAGATGGGCCAGAAGGGCGCGCATACCTGCGATATCATTTTTGATAACTGCCGTGTACCGGCTGAAAACATCATTGGCGGCAAAGAGGGGCAAGGCTTTAAAACCGCCATGAAAGTGCTCGACCGTGGGCGACTGCATATTTCCGCCGTGTGTGTGGGCGTGGCCGAGCGCTTAGTAGACGAGTCGCTGCGCTACACCATGGAGCGTAAGCAGTTTGGTGCGCCGCTGGCGGAGCATCAGCTGGTGCAGGCTATGCTGGCAGATAGCAAAACCGAGGCCTACGCAGGCAAAACCATGGTAATGGACGCTGCACGCCGCAAGGATGATGGCGAAAACGTCTCAACCCTAGCCTCCTGCTGCAAGCTGTTCTGTGCCGAGATGGTGGGTCGCGTCGCGGATCGCGCCGTGCAGGTGCACGGCGGTGCGGGCTATATGTCGGAATACGCCGTTGAGCGTTTCTACCGCGATGTGCGTTTGTTCCGCATTTACGAAGGGACGACGCAAATTCAGCAGCTGGTGATTGCCCGGAACATGGTGCGGGAGGCGTCCTAATGGCTCTGTCGGTCCCTTACCAAGCGCCAGATGAGAAAATCTTTGGCCGTCTGGCAAGCGAGCTGTTAGCAGAACTTCCCGAGCGCTTGAGCACCCGCGTGCTGGAAAATGCGAAACGCCTAGCGGATCACCCCGCGCTTGTGGATGGCAACGTCCGCTGGAGCTACGCCGAGCTGGGACAAGAGATTCATGCCGCCTGCGAGTGGTTAGCTAATTTAGGCATACGGCCCGGCGACCGTATTATGACGGTCAGTGAAAACTGCCGTGCCCTGGTGGTACTGCTGTTGGCCGCCAGTGAAATGGATGTTTGGGTCGCGATTGTCAATTCGCGCCTCTCCGCTCAGGAAGTGGATTTAATTCAGGGCAACTGCCTGCCTCGCCGAGTGTTTTACACTTGCGAAGCCTCCCAAGAGGCGAGCCAGCACGCCGAGCGCCACGCGGCTGACCGCTATCAGCATCCGCAGCTCGGCGGCCTAGCGATTTCACCGCTATTTGATAGCGAGCCAGAGCCTGTTCACGCCAGCGGTGCCGAGCAGGTAGCCGCGATGATCTACACCTCAGGCACCACCGGTACGCCGAAAGGCGTCATGCTGACCCATCGCGGTATTCTGTATATCGCCTCTATTTCCGGCGGCATGCGTCATCTGAGTGAAGGGCAGCGGGTGTACGGCGTGCTGCCGATGTCTCATGTGTTTGGCCTCTCATCAGTGTGTATGGGCTCGCTGTATAACGGCGCGTGCCTTTATACCGTGCCCCGGTTTGACGCGGTACAGCTGCTGGCAACGCTCAAAGAGGAGCGCATTACCGTGCTTCAGGGCGTGCCTGCTATGTACGCTCGCGCCCTGGAGTACTTGAAGCGTGAGCAGCGCGCGTTAGAAGCACCTGCGCTTATCTATATCTCCGCAGGCGGCTCGCCGCTGGATAGCGATACCAAAAAACGCGTGGAAGCTGCGTTTGGCCTAACGCTGCACAATGGCTACGGTCTCACCGAAGCCAGCCCGACGATTAGTCAAACCCGCATTGAAGACCGCCACCAGAGCAGCACCGTGGGCCGCGTGCTGCCGCTGTTGGAGTATCGGTTAGAGCCCTTAGGCAGCAGCGGCACGTCAGAAAAGGCAGGCGATGAGATCGGCGAGCTGTGGGTGCGTGGCCCTAATATCATGAAAGGTTACTTCCGCCAGCCGGACGCCACCCTCGCCACCTTAACGGAAGATGGCTGGCTCAATACCGGTGATATCGCCAAACTGGATCACGACGATCAGCTCTATATCGTGGGCCGCAGTAAAGAGCTGATTATTCGCTCGGGCTTCAACATCTACCCGCCGGATGTAGAAGCAGTGATTAATGAGCATCCTGCGGTGACCTTAACCGCAGTGGTTGGGCGGCAGGTGGCAGGCAATGAAGAGGTCGTGGCATTTGTGCAGTGCGAGCCGGGCGTTGAGGTTGATATGGCAGAACTCAAAGCCTTTATTGCCGAACGGCTTGCGCCTTATAAGCGTCCGACCCAAATTGTGCTGATGGATGCGTTGCCTTCCACCGCCAGCGGTAAGATTTTAAAAGGGCGGCTACGCGACTTGGCCCAGCAGGAGAGCGCTTTATGAGCGAAATAGATGGCGCTGACGCCTCCATCACACCGCAGGCGCTGATGGGTTATCACGAACTGCTGGGCATGCACGTGGTGGAGTGGGAGGAGGGGCGCGCGGTAGTGGAACTCACCATTGAACCCAAGCACCTTAACCGCAGCGGCAATGTGCATGGCGGTGTACTGGCTTCCATGCTGGACAGTGCCTTAAGCCTAGCGGGCCTGCACTGCGATGTGCCGGGGAATATTCGTCGTGGGATGACGCTGTCACTCACTACCACCTTTGTGGGGCCTGCTCGGCAAGGCGTGTTAAGGGCCACGGGCACGCTGCGTGGCGGCGGGCAAAAAACCTTCATGACCAGCGGTGAGATCGTGGATGAGCAGGGCAATCTTGTCGCTATGGGCGAAGGCGCGTTTCGTCGCCGCAGCGGCAGCGAATCGTCACAAGGCGTTCCCGACCCGCAGTTGAGGGAGCCTAGCGAGTGAGCCCAGCCCGCCTGCGGGTTTCCTGTTTGCTACTGGTGACGCTTGCCACGCTGATTCATTTGGTGGGTGGCAGCGTGGCGTGGCAAGCCGCAGGCATCGTTGTGCTGCTGCTTTATTTGATGACCCTGAAAGGTCAACTCACCCGCATGGCCAAGGGGCTGCTGTGTGCCGCTGGCGTGCTCACACTGTTCGCGCTGTGGCGCTCGCCCACGCCTGGGCAGCTGCTGTTTGAGGCGAGCGGGCGTTTTGCGTTTTTTGCCACCTTTATAGTGGCGCTGAGTATGCTGCGCTTACCTGCCTATCGCTCCCGTTTAGTGCGCCACTGTGGGCAAAGCATGTTGCTTCAACCCCCCAGCCGCCGTTATCCGATCTTATCCCTGGGCTCGGCGCTGTTTGGCATCATTCTGAACATTGGCGTGCTGAATCTGTTCGCCGCGATGATCGAAAAGAGCAATACCCTGAGTGCCGCCCAAGGGCGCGCCTGGGTGCGTGAGGCCCGCCAGCGGCGCATGATGCTGGCGCTGCTGCGCGGATTTTCGCTGGCCCCGCTGATTTCGCCCATGGGCATCGGGGTGGCCGTGGTGCTCTCAAGCCTTCCCCAGGTCACCTGGCCACAGCTGGCACCCTATATTCTAGGGGCCGCCGCGCTGATTTTTATGGCGGGCTGGGCGGTGGACTATTTCACCGGCCCGCACCCACCCGCCAATAAAACCTATGTCACCCCTTCGTTGCGCCCGTTGGCGCAGTTTAGCGTTTTACTAATCGGCATTGTGGCGCTGGTGTTTTCCATTGCGTGGTTGCTGGAGTTACGACTACCCATTGCCGCGCTGCTGGGCGCGCCTACCGGGGCGCTTTTATGGCTGGCTTGGCAGCGTCGCAGGCTGGGCTTTGGCGGGCTGCCTGCCGCCATAACGGCGGTGCATCGTCAGCTACCCTGGTTGCTGTCTCCCAGCGCTAATGAAATCGTGGTGCTGGGGGCGGCAGGCTATTTGGGGCATGTATGCGTGGGCTTGGTGGATACTCAGCAGCTAGCACCGCTATTGGCGGTGCTAGACCCGCTGGGCACTTTGAATGCGGTGTTGGCCATGCTGATGGTAGTGGGGCTAGCTCAAATAGGCGTCAACCCGATTGTTACGGTGACGCTGTTGGTGGGCTTGCTCCCCACGTTGGGCATTGATGGATTAACGCCTGAGCTGATTGGGGCATCGTTAATGGTAGGCTGGGCGCTGGCGCTGATGTCATCACCAATGACCGCTTCCATGCTGATTCTCTCGCGCTTTACCGGCGTACCCGCCACCCGCATCGGTTACCGCTGGAACGGGCGCTTTCTGGTCGCTGCCATCCCGCTGCTGGCGTTATGGTTTGGTTGGTCGCCTTTCTGAGGTGGGATGTTCAAGGAAACGCTTGACCTTTGGCAGGCGTTTTTTTATTGTTATTTTTATAAAGTGAAATATTATTTTGCTATGCGGAATAAAAAGCCGATGGTTCAATCGCTGGAGCATGCCTTATGAAAATCCTCGTCGCGGTGAAACGCGTCATCGACTACAACGTCAAAATCCGCGTCAAAGCGGACCACTCTGATGTAGACCTTACCAACGTTAAAATGGCCATGAACCCCTTCTGCGAAATTGCCGTGGAAGAGGCGGTGCGCCTGAAAGAGAAGGGTGTGGCCACCGAGGTCGTGGCCGTGACCGTGGGCCCCAAGGCCGCCCAAGAGCAGCTGCGCA
>NZ_JAMXSJ010000026.1:0-61362 GCF_024124725.1 Halomonas sp. Ps84H-12
GCCTCAGCCGGATGCGCGAGCAGGTGCTGAAGGTCGCCGCCACGCTGAGGCTGCACGCTCGGCGAATCACCGTTCATCTGGGTGCCGCCGCCGACAAGTGGTGGCCGACCTTGCTTAAGGGGCTGCCGAAGCTGACCGCACTGAGCTGACGCTCCTGCGAGACCACCACAGCATCAGAAAGCGAGCGACCGGAGCGGCGGTCGGCGATCACGGCTGCTTGGACGGCCGCCATTGATTCCAAAGAGCTATAAGTAAGTAGGAAAAGGGCTGCGTTCTGGCATTACTCAACAGCCACTCGCGCTGAAGATGCGAATCCTGATAAGCAATGCCAACAGCCAGTACCTTCAGACCGCTCAATCAGCGCCCTCGTGAATAAGGCGGGATTACCGATGTTTAGGCCATTTCAGTTAGTATAGAGTATCTGCGAGCCAGCCGAATTGCGCAACGTTATGCTCTCAATAGACGTCATTATTCATCTAAGTGCCAACGAATGCCTTGCCCACTATGAAGGGCAGTACGACAATGTGCGTACACGAAGTATAGATGGTCGCTGGGTTGTTTTCCCTGCTCAAGCGCTTAGACGCGTGGTGGGGGAGGAGGGGGTTCATGGTATTTTTCGGTTAACGTTTACCGAGCAAGGCCGTTTTCACGATATTGTTCCACTTAATCGCCGCTGAGCCTGCTTATGCCCCAATATAATGCAAAAATGACGCTGAATGAGCTTGTTTACTCCGTCATACCTAATTTAAACACCGCCGAGCGTTTAGTGTGCAACACCTTAGATAGCTTGATTGAGTCTGCAGAAAACCCTCTTGATGTCTTTAAGCGCACCGAACAGCGCCAAGCATTTAATTTAGAGCTACACCGAATCCGCATGAATATTAAGCATTTGCTGGATCGCTATCGCGCCGATGTTGATGAAATAATGCGAAAAAATGGCGGTGTGGATGGCCCGGTGATTGAGCCAGATGCGTTAGAGGCCGATGCCATTCAAAGTGCCATTGATATTTATCAGCATGTTCGAGCGTTTCAGCGTGGCGAGCAGCGTCATCCAATCCCGCGCCGGTGATACATACATGGCATTAATATTGCCTGTATAATGTGGCACATGCTTCAGGACTACCCGCCTGAATGCTTGCAGCTCGCCTACCCGGCAGCAGCTGCTTACACATTAGGAGATTACCCATGTCTGCCTCACCTGTCACATTGATGGTGGCTCGTCGCGTCGCGAATAGTCGCTACCAAGATTTTAACCGTTGGCTAAATGAAGGTCGTGAACTCGCGGCTGACTTTCCTGGCTACTTGGGGTCCGGTGTATTGGCGCCCCCTAAAGAAGATGATGAGTATCAGATCATTTTTCGCTTTGACAGCCAGGAAACCCTTTCTGCTTGGGAGCATTCGGCCTCTCGCCATGCTTGGCTTGAGCGGGGTAAAGGCCTTTACGATGCGCCCCATGAGCACCGGGCAACAGGCTTGGATGCGTGGTTTAAGGTAAGCCCTGGAGCTACCCCACCACGCTGGAAGCAAGCCGTAGCCGTCTGGCTGGCGTTTTTCCCCATTTCACTACTGTTTCAGTGGACGTTTGGCAGTGTGTTAGCCGAGTGGCCGCTCATTCCGCGGGTGCTGGTGAGTACCATGATGCTGACTCCCGTGATGGTGTTTGTGTTTATCCCGCTTTCAACACGTTTACTAGCGCCGTGGTTACAAGGCAAGTGGTCACCCATGGATCTTTTTGCCCGCTTTCGACAGCAGCATAGAACGTGAGTGTTTATATTGTTCAGCCTCCTTATGATTCGCGTCCACCATCTAGAAAATTTTCGAAGCGTATTAAAGAGCCCGCCCAGTGCACGAGCGCTGGGCGGGCTAGCGTGTTTACCTGCTAAGGCTAGCCAAACAGCGCGAAGCTTTCGGCATTGAGCCACATATGAACCAGGATACTGGCGATATACCCCAGCAAAATCACGGGCGACCAGCGCAAGTGCCCCATAAAGGTATAAGAACCACGCGCTTGACCCATCACGGCCACGCCAGCGGCTGAGCCAATCGATAGCAGGCTACCACCTACGCCCGCCGTCAACGTGATTAGCAGCCAGTGCCCATGAGACATTTCAGGTTCCATGGTAAGTACGGCGAACATGACCGGGATGTTATCAACCACTGCAGACACTACCCCTAGCGCAATATTCGCCCACGTAGCGTTCCAGCCGGTGTAGAGTGCTTCTGAAAGCAACCCCAGGTAACCCATAAAGCCAAGGCCACCGACACACATCACTACTCCGTAGAAAAACAGCAGTGTGTCCCACTCTGCCCGAGCAACGCGGTTGAAGACATCAAACGGCACGACACCCCCTAGCTGCTCCAGCTTTTTGTTGTCACCCAGGCGGCTATAGCGTTCCCGCTTGCGTTCCAGTGAACGGGGCAGGCTCTGGCGTAGGTAGTAACCAAAAAACTGTAGGTAGCCTAGGCCGGTCATCATGCCCAGCACGGGCGGAAGATGAAGCAGTGTATGACACAGCACCGCTGTACCAATGGTCAGCAAGAAGAGCGCAATAATGCGTCGCGCTCCGCGCTTGAGCTGTACATCCTCATATACGCTGCTGGGCTTTTGATCTTTAATAAACAGGCTCATTACCATCGCTGGGATCAGGAAATTAACCAACGACGGAATAAACAGGATAAAGAACTCCTGGAATTCAATCAGACCGGCCTGCCATACCATCAGCGTTGTAATATCGCCAAACGGACTAAAAGCACCGCCTGCGTTTGCTGCGACCACAATATTGATACAAGCAAGGTTAATAAAGCGTTTGTCGCCTTCGGCTACTTTAGTGATGACGGCACACATTAGCAGCGCAGTGGTTAAGTTGTCGGCAATCGGAGAAAGAATAAAGGCAAGGCCGCCCGTTAGCCAAAAAAGCGTACGATAGTTAAAGCCTTTGCGCAGCATCCAAGAGCGCAGCGCATCAAATACTCGGCGCTCCTCCATGGCGTTGATATACGTCATGGCGACCAGCAGGAACAACATTAGCTCGGTAAACTCCAGAAGCGTCACGCGAAACGCGTACTCGGACGTATCCGACATGCCGTTCTGGACATATACCCAGCCAATGAGTCCCCAAATAATACCGGCGGCCACCAACACAGGCTTGGATTTGCGCATGTGGATTTTCTCTTCGGCCATGACCAAGGAATAGGCCAGGACAAAGACTGCCACCGCGAAGAACCCTACCGCAGAGGTGGTTAAATCAATCTCACCTGTGACCGCGAAAGCGGCTGGGCTAATAAAAAATAATAAGGCCGCTAACAAAAAAGGCCAGCAACGAGTCACTCGAAGCTGGCCTGGGTCATGATGTAACGTCATCATAGTGTGTTTATCCTTATAATGGTTAAAAGAAGGGGGAATAAGCGACGCTAGTTTAGCAAGCGATATTGCGCTGCAATACGGAATAAAACCGAATGAAAGCCTGTGATAAATAAGTTATTGCGTCTTTTTTTTGGAAATTATCCGTTTCGCTAATAGTAAATTTCGCCAGATAATGTAATGAATTTAGGCTGAATTAGTTGGACGATAGTCGGCTATAAGTAACCCTACCATTACCAGTCAATGTGCTAGACACGGCTTATCGGCACAATGAAAGCCACTTCCAGCCGTCTCAGTACTCGTGAGAAATCAAGACGAAGGCCGGTAGGGGGGGGGGGCAACACACAGGAGGGGTGCGGCTATGATGAAGGGGCGCACCTGCGTACAGGCCAGAACATGCCGCCAGGGTAGCGTTTTGGGGGATGGCTAGTGGGATGGCCAATAAACAAAAAAGCACCCGTAGGTGCTTGATTTGTAGGGGTGTCTGGTGGAGGCGGCGGGAATTGAACCCGCGTCCGCCAGCACGCGCCCATTGGCTCTACATGCTTAGATTCCGTCATTTGCTTTAGCGCGACTGACTCCGACGGTCAGGATTCAGCCACGCGAGCCTTCTAAAGTTTAACGGTTGACGAGAAGACACCGCCAACCGCGGTCCTATCAGCTTTAGCTCATATCCCCGCAGTGATGAATAGGCACATCACCTTGGGGCCAGACAAGAAGCTAGCAGGGTTTAAGCTGCCAGCGCGCCTTGAGCGTAGTTTTCGTCGTTTGCGACTATTTTTCGTGATGTGGTATTTACGAGATACATCACGCTCTCGGCATGCACCGCAGGGTTTGTCACCGGCGTCGAAACCATGTCGCCCCCTTAGTCAGAGCCGCATTCTAACGTGCTCATCGCTAATTGACCAGTTATGCCTTGTTATGTTCCCGCATAATTCGACCTTTTTGGCGATTCCAGTCGCGGTCCTTCTCAGTGGCCCGCTTATCATGGAGTTTCTTACCGGTTACCAGCGCCAGTTCGCACTTCACTTTGTTGCGCTTCCAGTAGAGCTTGAGCGGTACACAAGTGTGGCCCTTGTCCTGGGTGACCGAAAAGATTTTGGCGATCTCTTTACGGTGAAGCAGCAGCTTACGAGTTCGCGTGGGATCAGCAATTTCATGGGTGCTGGCCGTATTCAGCGGCATAATATGGCTGCCCAGCAGGAACGCTTCGCCGTTGCGAATTAAAATGTAGGTATCGGTGAGCTGCGCTTTACCAGCACGCAGGCTTTTCACTTCCCAGCCAGCCAGCGCTAAACCCGCTTCGAAGGTTTCGTCGATATGGTACTCAAATCGTGCCTTCTTGTTCTGGGCAATGACACTGCTGCCGGGGCCCTTACTGTTACCTTTCTTAGTGGCCATGGAACCTCATCGTTGATCTGTCAGTAGCATCCCCCTTCGTTATGTGGGGAGGCGTGATACCATTCAAGGTCTGAAAAAATGTTTCCCATGATACGCTTTGGGCACTGTGAAGTCAGCGGAGAGGTCAATGCCAACCGTTAATCGTACCGCCTTGGTGCGGCACACCCCCCAACAAATGTTCGATTTGGTCAATGACTTCGAACGTTACCCCGAGTTCCTGCCGGGATGCCGCCGCGCGCGTCTGCTGGAAAAGGACGATCAGCACCTGGTCGGAGAAATGACTCTGGGTCGTGCGGGGGTCGAGCAAACCATCACTACGCGCAACGACCTGCACGCACCAGAGCGGATCGAGCTTTCGCTGGTCAAAGGGCCCTTCAAGCAGCTCAAAGGCCGCTGGCTGTTCATCCCCATGGGGGATGATGCTTGCAAGGTCAGCCTGGAAATGGAGTTCGTATTCGCCAATCGGTTGCTGAGCATGGCGTTTAGCAAACTGTTCCAGCAGATTGCCGGGCAATTGGTCGATGCCTTCACCAAGCGCGCCAACGAACTGTATGGCCGTTGATGATATTGCCGTCGAGGTGGCCTTCGCGCTGCCTCACAAGCAGCGAATCGTCGCGCTGAAGGTACCCAGCGGCACCACTGCCAGAGCAGCCGTTGCCATGGCCGACCTGCCCAGCCTGTTTCAGGAACTGCCCGCCAAGACCTTCGAGCAGGCGCCGCTGGGCATCTTCGGCAAGGCGTTGCGCCACCCCGATAAGGAGCCGCTGCGCGAGGGCGATCGTGTGGAGGTGTATCGCCCGCTGCAGATCGACCCGAAGGCGGCCCGCCTAGAGCGGGCCAAGCGTCAGGCCAAAGAGCAGTAGCCTGGCGCTTACTCGCCAGTGATGATCGGCTGCGGCTCGGGGGTGGTTTCCGGCGTGGGCGTTCGCTGGCTGGGCAGTGCATCTAGCGGGTCGGCACCTTCAACGGCTGGCCCCATACCGCGGTCTGTGCTCACCGGCAGGTCGCGGGATAGGTCTCCCTCCTGCTCAATGTTGACCAGTCGGCTCGCATCATCAAACGTGAGCGTGACGCGGCGCTGCTCAACACTTTCATAGGCTTTATCGATGCGGTAAACGTAGTCCCATTCGCGGGAGTCGAAGGGCGCTTCCAGCAGTGGGCGGCCCATTACGTAGGCTACCTGCTCTTGAGTCATGCCCGGCTGGAGCTGGCTGACCATCTCCTGGGTGATCAGGTTGCCCTGGGGGATGTCACGCTTATAAACGCCGACATAGCTACAGCCACTGACAACGGTCAGGGCGACGGAAAGGGTAATGATACGAGTCAATTTTTGCATTTGAGCCTGTTCTTCACTATCGTGGTTTCGGTCGATGATACCCGACCTAACCTGTTACTGCGAAGAGCAACCATGGCCGATCAGAACCATGAACTACGCAAAGCCGGGCTGAAAGTGACCCTGCCGCGCGTCAAGATCCTGCAGATTCTCGAAAATGCTTCGGGCCAACACCACCTTAGCGCAGAAGAAGTGTATAAAACACTGATTGATGCGGGCGAGGATGTTGGCCTGGCAACTGTCTACCGCGTGCTGACTCAGTTTGAATCAGCGGGCCTTGTGATTCGTCACAACTTTGACGGTGGCCATGCAGTATTCGAGATGACCCAAGAAGACCACCACGACCATATGGTGTGTCTGGAAAGCGGTGAGATCATCGAATTTGTCGATGACATCATCGAGCGTCGCCAGCAAGAGATCGCCGAAGAGCACGGCTACGAGCTAGTGGACCACGCTCTGGTGCTGTACGTACGCCCCCGTGGGTCGGACGTCACGCGCCAGGACAGTGGCCCCACGAACCGCAAGTAGTCCGCTGCCACATGAAAACGCCCTTGGGGTGCCAGAGTAGTTCATCTGGCGCCTCAGGGGCGTTTTTGTAGGTCGCGTGATGGCCGAAGCGCTGCCTTCGCCCGGCGAAGGGCAAAGGCTTGGCGTGGGCTTGGTTGAGTTTGGTTGAACTTAGTGAGGAGGGCGCTGGCTGGCGTGCAGCATTTCCCGCGCGTGGGCCAGGGTTTGGTCGGAAAGCGTCACGCCGCCCAGCATCCTCGCCAGCTCGCTAATCCGGCCGCGTTCGTCCAGCAGCGCCATGTGGGTGAGTGTGGTGTCTCGCTTGGCGCGCTTTTCGATGTGCAGATGCTGGTGCGCCTGGGCAGCCACTTGAGGCAGGTGGGTCACGGTCATTACCTGGCCGTTTTCGCCTAGTTTACGTAGCAGTTGGCCGACGATTTCCGCCGTTGCCCCAGAAATACCCACGTCCACTTCATCGAAGACCAAGCTCGGAATCGTCGAATGCGACGCCGCTACCACCTGAATGGCCAGGCTGATGCGCGACAGCTCACCGCCGGAAGCGACTTTGGTGAGCGGCCGGGCGGGTTGGCCCGGGTTGGCGCTGATCAGGAATTGCACATGGTCCAAGCCCTCGGGGGAAGGCGTTTCGCGTGGGGTGACGTCCACGTCGAAACGTGCTTTGCCCATGGCCAGGAAGGCCAACTGCTGCTGCACCTCTTTGCCCAAGCGAACAGCGGCCTTTTGGCGTGCTTCGGTGAGCTGTTTGGCTTCGCTGCGGTAACGCTCGCGGTACTCGGCCACTTGACTGCTGAGGGCTTCTAGATCGTCATCGCTGGCTTCGAGCTGCGCCACCTCTTGTTTGAGTTGGGCATGCAGCGCGCAAATCTCTTCGGGAGCGACGTGGTGCTTACGGGCAATGCGGTGTACGTCGCCCATGCGCTCCTCGACCCACGCCAGTCGCTCTGGGTCCAGTTCGGTGGTGCTGGCCAATCGGTGCAGCTCGCTAGCGGCTTCTTCGACTTGAATTCGGGCATCGCTCAACATGGTGAGCGTATTGGCCAGCGTGCCTTTATCGCTGCCGGGCAGCGCACTCAAGTGGGCGTAGGCTTGGTTGAGAAGCGACAGCGCGCCCCCTTCATCGCTTTCGCAGCAGTCGGCGGCAAACTGGGTTTCACGTAGGGTCTCTTCGGCGTGGGCCAGGGTGTGCTGCTCCTCTTCCAAGGTTTGCAGCTCGCCTTCGGCAAGGCCCAACTGGTCCAACTCCTCGACTTGATAGCGCAGCAGTTGGCGTTTGGCCTCGACTTCGCTGCCCTCTTCACTGAGTTTTTTCAGCCGACGGCGGGCACTGCGCCACTCGCGGAACGTCTCGGCGAGCTGCTGGCTGCGTTCGCGAAGCCCGGCGTAGTCATCCAGTAGCGCCAAGTGCGTCTCTTCCCGCATCAAGGCTTGGTGGGCATGCTGGCCATGAATCTGAATCAGCTGTTCACCCAGAGATTTCAAATCGGCAATGGTCGCTGGGTGGCCATTGATCCACGCCTTGGAGCGCCCGTTGGCAGTAACCACGCGACGCAAGAGACACTCATCGGCAGGTAGCTCGCGGGCGTCGAGCCACTCGGCTGCTGCGGGCAGGTGCTGGATATCGAAACGGGCGGAGAGGTCGGTTCGCTCGCAGCCGTGGCGCACGCTACCCGCATCGGCGCGCTCGCCCAGGCAGAGCCCCAGAGCACCCAGCAGAATGGATTTACCCGCCCCGGTTTCCCCCGTAATGGCGGTCATGCCACGGGTGAGGTCGAGTTCGAGACGGTCAACGATCGCATAGTCTTGGATCGCTAGCTGCGTAAGCATAAGGCCTCCTGAGGCGGTGCGGCACAGAAGCTGGATACTTATCCAATGATTGTTGTTTTATACAGTAGTCGATAACTCACTTCAATGCCCCTCTTGAGATGGCTTTGATGGCCCCCATATAGGCTGCATACGTGGTTAACACCCGCTACTTACCTCAGGTGGCCGCCACCGGCACCGTTACTTATTCCAGGAGCAAGGCATGGCAAAAGAACCGCAAACCCCGTTGGAAGATGAGCTGGCACGCCAAGAGCAGGAAGCAGAGGTCACCGACCAGTCTGCCGAAGAGCGGTTGGTGGAAGGCGAACTGGAAGGGCTGATCGATGACGATGCACCGCTGAAAGATAGCGCTGGCAGCCCCGAGGCCGACGTGCTGGCCGCTCAGGTAGAAGAACTCGAGCAGAGCCTGGCGGAAGCCAAAGACCAAGCGCTGCGGGCTGCTGCCGAAGCTCAGAATGTTCGCCGCCGGGCGGAGCAAGAAGCCGAAAAGGCGCGCAAGTTTGCCCTAGAGAAGTTTGTCAAAGAGCTGCTGCCCGTGGTGGATAGCTTGGAGAAAGCGCTGGAAAGCATGCAGGACGATGCGTCCGAGGCGCATCGCGAAGGTGTCTCCATGACCCTCAAGATGCAGCTCGACGTGCTGAGCAAGTTTGGCGTCGAAAGCATCGAGCCTCAGGGCGAGCCCTTCGATCCACAGGTGCATGAAGCCATGGCGATGGTGCCGAACCCAGAGCTCGACCCCAATACCGTGATGGATGTGATGCAGAAAGGCTATCTGTTGAACGGCCGCCTCGTGCGTCCTGCCATGGTCGTGGTCAGCCAAAAAGCGAATTAAGCCGCGTTGACGCATTGCCGCAAAAAAAGCCCTTGAAATGCGGCAAGCGGCCCCCAAATAAAGGTCAACCCCGCGGGATAAGCCCGCAACTTGTTTAAAGAACAAATTTTTTAGTTTTGTAACAACTGAATTCGAGGTTTTTACTATGGGACGCATTATTGGTATCGACCTGGGCACCACTAACTCTTGTGTGGCCGTGCTCGATGGTGACAGCGCTAAAGTCATTGAAAACGCCGAAGGCGGTCGTACCACGCCTTCTATCATTGCCTACACCGACGACGGTGAAATCCTGGTAGGCCAGGCCGCCAAGCGCCAGGCCGTGACTAACCCGGAAAACACTCTTTACGCCATCAAGCGTCTGATCGGCCGTCGCTTCAAAGACGACGTCGTTCAAAAAGACATCAAGATGGTGCCCTACAAAATCGCCGAAGCCGACAACGGTGACGCGTGGGTAGAAGTAAAAGGCAAAAAAATGGCGCCGCCGCAGGTGAGCGCGGAAGTGCTGAAGAAGATGAAGAAAACCGCCGAAGATTATCTCGGCGAAGCGGTCACCGAAGCGGTCATCACCGTACCGGCCTACTTCAACGACAGCCAGCGTCAGGCTACTAAAGATGCAGGCCGCATTGCCGGTCTAGACGTCAAGCGTATCATCAACGAGCCGACCGCTGCTGCTCTGGCCTACGGCATGGACAAAGCCCGTGGCGACAAAACCATCGCAGTCTACGACTTGGGTGGTGGTACCTTCGATATTTCCATCATCGAAGTCGCCGACGTGGATGGCGAAACGCAGTTCGAAGTATTGGCAACCAACGGTGACACCTTCCTGGGTGGTGAAGATTTCGACCTCGCGCTGATCAACTATCTGGTCGATCAGTTCAAGTCGGACAGCGGTATCGATTTGTCTGGTGACAATCTGGCCATGCAGCGTCTGAAAGAAGCCGCCGAGAAAGCCAAAATCGAGCTTTCCAGCGCCCAGCAGACCGATGTGAACTTGCCGTACATCACCGCCGACAACACTGGCCCGAAACACCTCAACGTGAAGGTGACTCGTGCCAAACTGGAGTCGCTGGTCGAAGACCTGGTACAGCGTTCGCTCGAGCCGTGCAAAATGGCGCTGAAAGATGCAGGCTTATCCGCTTCTGAAATCGACGAAGTGATCCTGGTCGGCGGTCAGACCCGCATGCCGTTGGTTCAGAAGAAAGCGGCAGACTTCTTCGGTAAAGAAGCCCGTAAAGACGTGAACCCGGATGAAGCGGTTGCCGTGGGCGCTGCGATTCAGGGCGGTGTATTGGGTGGCGACGTAAAAGACGTTCTGCTGCTTGACGTTACCCCGCTGACCCTGGGTATCGAAACCCTGGGTGGCGTGATGACGCCGCTGATCGACAAGAACACCACCATCCCGACCAAGAAGACGCAAACCTTCTCGACCGCGGATGACAACCAGACCGCCGTGACCATTCACGTCGTTCAAGGTGAGCGTAAGCAAGTGTCGCAGAACAAGTCGCTGGGTCGCTTCGACCTCGCCGACATTCCGCCGGCACCGCGCGGTGTGCCGCAGATCGAAGTGGCGTTCGACCTCGATGCCAACGGTATTCTGAACGTATCTGCCAAAGACAAGGCGACCGGTAAAGAGCAGTCCATCGTCATCAAGGCGTCTAGCGGCCTCTCCGATGAAGAGATCGAGCAAATGGTACGTGATGCCGAAGCCCACGCGGACGAAGACAAAAAGTTCGAAGCGCTGGTGCAGCTGCGTAACCAAGCGGACGGCATGATTCACGCCACCCGTAAGACCGTTCAAGAAGCGGGCGATAAGGCCACCGATGACGAGAAACAGGCCATCGAAACCGCCATCGCCGAACTGGAAGAAGCGGTGAAAACCGATGACCAGGACGACATCCAGAAGAAACTGGATGCGCTGACCGAAGTCTCCGGCCAGCTGGCGCAAAAGATGTACGCCGAACAGGCAGAAGCGGCCCAGGCGGGTGGTGAAGGTGCTGAAGAAGCCAACACCAAGCAGGACGATGACGTGGTTGACGCCGAGTACGAAGAAGTCAACGACGACAAGAAGAAGCAGTAACCCACCTCTTTCTGCCAAGGAAAGCGGTGACGCGGGAGGCAACTCCCGCGTTGCTGTTTCCGCGGCCGAGACGCCTATAGTGTGTAGCTAACCAGGAGGCGTAGGACCCATGTCCAAACGCGATTATTACGAAGTCCTGGGTGTCGAAAAAGGGGCCGATCAGAAAGAGATCAAAAAGGCCTATCGCCGTCTGGCGCAAAAATTCCACCCTGATCGAAACCCGGACGATACCTCCGCAGCGGAAAAATTCCGCGAAGTGTCGGAAGCTTACGAAGTTCTGAGCGATGGTGAGAAGCGCGCGGCCTACGACCAGTTCGGCCATGCCGGTGTGGACGGCCAGGGCGGCGGCTTCGGTGGCGGCGGCGCTGGCGATTTCAGCGATATCTTCGGCGATGTGTTTGGCGATATCTTCGGTGGCGGCGGTGGCCGTCGTCGTGGGCCCAACGCACCTGCACGGGGTTCCGACCTGCGCTACAACCTAGAGCTGGATCTAGAGAGCGCAGTGGCGGGCACCACGGTGGATATTCGCGTCCCGCGTCATATTGAGTGTGACCGCTGTGACGGTGGCGGCGCCGAGCCGGGCTCCACCAAAGAGACCTGCCCGACCTGTCATGGTCACGGCCAAGTACGCATGCAGCAGGGCTTCTTTGCGGTTCAGCAAACCTGCCCGACCTGTCACGGCAGTGGCCAGCACATCAAAGTGCCGTGCCACAAATGTAACGGCGAAGGGCGCGTGCGCGAAACCCGCACCCTCTCGGTGAAGATTCCGCCGGGTGTGGATACGGGAGACCGTATTCGTCTCAACGGCGAAGGCGAGAGCGGCGTGAACGGTGGCCCGGCGGGCGATCTGTACGTTCAGGTGTCCATTAAGCCGCACCACATCTTCAAGCGTGACGGTAAGCACCTGCAGTGCGACGTGCCGATCAACTTTGTTGATGCAGCGTTAGGTGGCGAGCTGGAAGTGCCCACGCTAGATGGTCGCGTGAAGCTGAAGATCCCGCCGGAAACCCAAACCGGCAAACTCTTCCGCCTGCGCGGCAAAGGCGTGAAGCCGGTACGCGGCGGTGCCCCCGGCGACCTGCTGTGCAAAGTAGTGTTGGAAACGCCCGTCAACCTCAACGACGAGCAGAAAGACCTGCTTCGCCAGCTGCAAAAGAGCTTTGATGACAGCAATAGTCATAGCCACTCGCCGAAGAAGACTGGCTTCTTCGATAGCGTGAAGAAGTTCTTTGAAGAGATGAAGCCGTAAGGTCTTTATCTATTTCATGCAGTTTGTGTAGCAACGCTAAAAACCAGCATCCATTGGGTGCTGGTTTTTTGTTGCATGTAGCTAGGTGGCTGCACCGTTGCAACGAATTCTCATTCAACGCTTGGCTCTTATCGCGGTGGGGATTAGGCTAGTGGGTGCTCACCCGCCACCTATATGGAGAGATCTCTATGCCTTTATCCCGAGCAGAAATTGCCACCCCATCCGGCGCGCGGTTGATCAACCGCCTGTGTAAACACTGGGCGCATAAGCTTGAGGTGGAGCACAGTGAGCAGGACGCCAAGATCGTGTTTGCCAGCGGTACTTGCCTGATGCACGCCGAACCTGATCGGCTACTGGTCTCCATCGAAACCCTGGAAGAAGAGCACTTGGACCAGCTAGAGGGCGTGGTCGAGAGCCATCTAATGCGTATGGCGAAAGACGAGTCGCTGGAGATTGTCTGGGAGAATTGAAAGTGCATGAAGGGCGCTGCCGTTAGCGCCGCATCGCTAAGGGTGGTCTGCTATAATCGCGGCCACCTTTTTTGTTTCTAGTTGATGCCAAATAGCGCACGCGTAGGAGTTTCCATGACCCGAATTGCCATTGTAGGCGTAGCTGGCCGCATGGGCCGCACGTTAGTTAACGCTGTTGAGCAACAGGCTGATGCCTCGCTTGCAGGCGGTATTGTGGAGCCGGGCAGCTCCCTGGCGGGCGTAGATATCGGCGAGCTGGCAGGTGTGGGTAAGCGTGGTGTGGCCGCCGTGGATTCGCTCGACGCCATTGTGGATGACTTCGACGTGCTGATCGACTTCACTGCGCCCCAAGTCACCTTGGCGAATCTGGCATTCTGCGCTGAGCACGGTAAGTGCATCGTGATCGGCACCACCGGTATGAACGATGAAGAGCTGGCCGAGCTAGATAGCTACCGCGATAAGGTGGCCATGGTGTTTGCTCCCAACATGAGCGTGGGCGTGAACCTGACGCTCAAGCTACTGGAAACGGCGGCCAAGGCGCTGGGTGATGAAGGCTACGATATTGAGGTGATTGAGTCCCACCACCGCTATAAAGTCGATGCGCCTTCCGGCACGGCCATTAAAATGGGTGAAGTGGTGGCCGAAAGTTTGGGCCGTACCTTGAAAGAGCACGGCGTGTTTGAGCGGGTTGGGCAGTGCGGCCCGCGTACCGATAAAGAGATCGGCTTCGCTACCGTGCGGGCGGGCGATATCGTCGGTGAGCACACGGTGATGTTCGCCACCGAAGGCGAGCGCATCGAAATCACTCATAAAGCTTCCAGCCGTATGACCTTCGCCAAAGGGGCCGTGCGGGCGGCACGCTGGGTGGCCGCTCAGCCGCATGGCCGTTATGACATGCAGGACGTGCTGGCGCTGAGCTGAGCCGTGGGCTTGTGTTAGACCAAGGTCGGCATAAAGCGCTGGCCCTGATGCGCTAAATGCTGTAACATTCCAAAAATTTTGGCCCAGTGGCTGCAAAGAGCAGCAAAATATCTACAGTGAAGAGCTGTAGAGAGAGCAGAGAGAGCACCGCGCTTGTTGCACTGGCCGTTAAGTGGGAAAAGTAGTCAGCTAAATGCTGCGCCATGGCTAACACCGTTATGAAGGCCAAGGAAAGAGAACAACAAGCGGGATGAAACCGATTTTTTATTATCGGCTTCGTCCCGCTTTTTTACGACCCGACGTTTGCACGCAAACGCCGACAACCGGATCGCCGAGCCTGCGCCCACAGGCTCCCACCAGCATGGGAGAACTTGTCTTGAATAACCCCGCATTGAGCAAACCCGCGATATTGGCCCTGGAAGATGGCAGTGTGTTTCATGGAACTGCCATTGGCGCGGATGGAGTCACAAGCGGTGAGGTGGTGTTCAATACAGCCATGACCGGCTACCAGGAAATCCTCACCGACCCCTCTTACACCCGCCAAATCGTCACCCTGACTTACCCGCACATCGGCAACACTGGCATTAACTCTGAAGATGTAGAGTCCGCCTCGATTGCGGCAGCTGGCTTGGTAATTCGCGATCTCCCCCTGCTGGCCAGTAGCTTCCGTTCTGAGCAAACCCTCTCTGATTACCTGAAAAGCCACAACGTGCTGGGTATTGCGGATATCGATACCCGCCGCCTGACGCGTATTTTGCGCGATAAAGGTGCCCAGAACGGTGCGATTCTGGCGGGTGTCGATGCAGAAGGTGAGGATGCCGTCGAGCGGGCGCTGGCGGCG
The DNA here is from genome assembly GCF_024124725.1 of Halomonas sp. Ps84H-12. NCBI lineage: Bacteria > Pseudomonadati > Pseudomonadota > Gammaproteobacteria > Oceanospirillales > Halomonadaceae > Halomonas > Halomonas sp. Ps84H-12. Next base: position 14,835 of record NZ_JAMXSJ010000026.1, read on the forward strand.
GCGAAGGCATTTCCGGGCTTGAAGGGCATGGATTTAGCCAAGGAAGTCTCCTGCAAAGAGGCTTACGAGTGGTCGGAAGGCGAGTGGGCCTTGGGCGAAGGCTATGCGGATGCGAGCCAGGGCGAGCGCCCTTACCATGTGGTCGCGTTTGATTACGGCGTGAAGTTCAACATCCTGCGTATGCTGGCGGCGCGCGGCTGCCGCTTGACCGTGGTGCCGGCGCAAACGCCTGCGGCAGAGGTGCTGGCGATGAACCCGGATGGCGTGTTCCTGGCTAACGGCCCCGGCGACCCCGAGCCCTGTGACTACGCCATCAAAGCGATCCAGGAAGTGTTGGAAACCGACACGCCGGTGTTCGGCATTTGCTTGGGCCACCAGCTGCTGGCGCTGGCCTCCGGTGCCAAAACCGTCAAGATGGGCCACGGCCACCATGGTGCTAACCATCCGGTACAAGACCTAGATACCGGCACGGTGATGATCACCAGCCAGAACCATGGCTTTGCCGCCGATGAAGCCTCCCTGCCCAGCAACGTACGTGCCACGCACCGCTCGCTGTTCGATGGCACCCTGCAGGGCATTGAGCGTACCGACCGCCCGGCGTTTAGCTTTCAGGGCCACCCGGAAGCCAGCCCTGGCCCGCGCGATGTAGCGCCGCTATTTGATCGCTTTATCGCCATGATGCAGGCGCGCCGCTAAGTTAGCCACGCTGCCTCTCATTGCCTAGTTACGCCGTTTTGATGCTCATCGTCACCACTTTTTGCGGGAACCGTTATGCCTAAGCGTACCGATATCAATAGCATTCTTATCATTGGCGCTGGTCCGATTGTCATCGGCCAGGCCTGCGAATTCGACTACTCTGGCGCTCAGGCGTGTAAAGCGCTGCGCGAAGAGGGTTACCGGGTTATTTTGGTCAACTCTAATCCGGCCACCATCATGACCGACCCGGCCATGGCCGATGCCACCTACATCGAGCCGATTACCTGGCAGGCGGTTGAGAAAATTATCGAAGTCGAGCGCCCGGACGCCATTCTCCCCACCATGGGCGGCCAAACCGCGCTGAACTGTGCGCTGGATCTTGAAAAACATGGCGTACTTGCTAAGTACAGTGTTGAGATGATCGGCGCCAACGCCGACGCCATTAATATGGCGGAAGACCGCGACCTGTTCGACCAAGCCATGAAGCGCATTGGCCTGGAGTGCCCGAAAGCCAAAGTGGCGCACACCATGGACGAGGCGTGGGAAATTCAGGCAGAGCTAGGTTTCCCAACAATTATTCGTCCTTCCTACACCATGGGTGGCTCTGGCGGCGGTGTGGCGTACAACAAGGAAGAGTTCGAAGAGATCTGTACCCGCGGTTTCGAGCTTTCCAATAACCACGAGCTGCTGATTGATGAGTCGCTGCTGGGTTGGAAAGAGTACGAAATGGAAGTGGTGCGCGACAAAAACGATAACTGCATTATCGTTTGCGCCATCGAGAACTTCGACCCCATGGGCGTCCACACCGGCGACTCCATCACTGTCGCGCCGGCACAAACGCTGACCGATAAAGAGTACCAGATCATGCGGGACGCGAGCCTCGCGGTACTGCGTGAAATCGGCGTGGAAACCGGCGGCTCCAACGTGCAGTTTGGTATGGACCCGAAAACCGGTCGTCTGGTCGTGATCGAGATGAACCCGCGTGTGTCGCGCTCGTCGGCGCTGGCATCGAAGGCCACCGGTTTCCCGATTGCTAAAATCGCCGCGAAGCTGGCGGTGGGTTACACCCTTGACGAGCTGCAGAACGATATTACTGGCGGTCAAACACCAGCGTCGTTTGAGCCGTCCATCGACTATGTCGTGACCAAAATTCCGCGCTTTACGTTCGAGAAATTCCCCCAAGCGAACGACCGCCTGACCACCCAGATGAAGTCGGTGGGTGAAGTGATGGCGATTGGCCGCACGTTCCAAGAGTCGCTGCAAAAAGCGCTGCGCGGTATGGAAACCGGTAACGACGGCCTCGACCCGATCATTACCGAGTTCACCGATGAAACGATGGCCCAGATTAAGGGCGAGCTGCAGGCCGCGGGTGCCGAGCGTATCTTCTTTGTGGCTGATGCTATGCGCGCTGGTATGAGCGTGGAAGAGATCTTTGCGCTGACCAACATCGACCGCTGGTTCCTGGTGCAAATGGAAGACCTGATTCTCACCGAAGCCGCCGTGTCCAAGCGCGCCCTGGCAGAGTTCTCGGCGCGTGAGCTGTTCCAGCTCAAGCGCAAGGGCTTCTCCGATGCGCGGCTGGCGAAGCTGCTGGGCGTCTCCGAGAAGGAGTTCCGCAAGACGCGTCAGGCAGCAGGCATTCGCCCGGTGTACAAGCGCGTGGACACCTGTGCCGCCGAGTTTGCTTCCGATACCGCCTACATGTACTCCACCTATGAAGAGGAGTGCGAAGCGGACGTGTCGGATCGCCAGAAGATCATGGTGCTGGGCGGTGGCCCGAACCGTATCGGTCAGGGTATCGAGTTCGACTACTGCTGTGTGCACGCCGCCTTCGCCATGCGCGACGACGGCTATGAAACCATCATGGTCAACTGCAACCCGGAAACCGTCTCCACCGACTACGACACCTCCGACCGTCTCTACTTCGAGCCGGTGACGCTGGAAGACGTGCTGGAAATCGCCGACAAGGAGAAGCCGGTGGGCGTCATCGTCCAGTTCGGCGGCCAAACGCCGCTGAAGCTGGCTCGTGAGCTGGAAGCGGCAGGCGTGCCGATCATCGGTACCACGCCGGACGCCATCGATCGCGCCGAAGACCGCGAGCGCTTCCAGGTGATGATCGACAAGCTCGACCTGAAGCAGCCGCCCAACGCCACGGCCCGGAGCTTCGAAGAAGCCTTCACCAAGGCCGAGAAGATCGGCTACCCGCTGGTCGTGCGCCCCAGCTACGTACTAGGTGGCCGTGCCATGGAGATCGTCTACGATGCCTCTGAGCTCGAAAACTACATGACCAACGCGGTGAAGGTCTCTAACGACTCTCCGGTACTGCTGGATCACTTCCTGAGCGCGGCGGTGGAAGTGGATATCGATGCGGTCTCTGACGGCCAGCAGGTCGTGATTGGCGGTATCATGCAGCACGTCGAGCAAGCGGGCGTTCACTCCGGTGACTCCGCCTGCGCGCTGCCGCCTTACTCGCTGCCTGCCGACGTGCAGGACGAGATGCGTGAGCAGGTCAAGAAAATGGCCGTGGAGCTGGGCGTCAAAGGCCTGATGAACGTGCAGCTGGCCTGGCAGGAGGGCGAGATCTACGTGATCGAGGTCAACCCTCGTGCATCGCGTACCGTGCCGTTTGTTTCCAAGTGCATCGGCACCTCGCTGGCGCAGATTGCCGCGCGCTGCATGGCTGGTAAGACGCTGGCCGAGCAGGGCTTCGAACGTGAGATAGTGCCGCACTTCTATAGCGTCAAAGAAGCGGTCTTCCCGTTCAACAAGTTCCAGGGCGTTGATCCAATTCTCTCGCCGGAAATGAAATCCACCGGTGAAGTGATGGGCTCGGGCGATACCTTCGCGGAAGCCTTTTTCAAGGCGCAGCTGGGCGCGGGCGAGGCGATCCCGGCGCTGGATGGCGACCGTAAAGCGTTCCTGTCGGTGCGTGAGCCTGATAAGCAGGGGATTATCGAAGTGGCCCGTTCTCTGCTAACATTGGGCTTCACGCTATGTGCAACACGCGGTACCGCTGCGGCCCTCGAAGCCGCCGGGCTGCCCGTGGAGCACGTCAATAAAGTCTACGAAGGCCGTCCCCATATCGTCGATCTGCTGAAGAACGACGAAATCGCCTACATCGTGAATACCACCGAAGGTCGTCAGGCAATCAACGACTCTTCGATCATTCGCCGTACTGCTCTCGCGCGCAAGGTGCCCTATGCGACCACCTTGGCGGGCGCTAATGCTGTTTGCATGGCGCTAGAGTACGGTAGGGAGATTACGGTGCGGCGCCTTCAGGATCTGCATGCAGGAGCAAGTCAATGAACAAGGTCCCGATGACGGTAGCGGGAGAAAAAAGTCTTCGCGAAGAGCTCAACCACTTGAAGGGCGAAGCTCGCCCTCAGGTGATTGCGGCCATCGCTGAAGCGCGTGAACACGGCGATCTCAAGGAGAACGCCGAGTACCACGCCGCCCGTGAACAACAGGGGTTTATTGAAGGCCGTATTCAGGAAATCGAGAGTAAGCTCTCTGGCGCCCAGGTGATTGATGTCACCAAGCTGCCGAAAACCGGCAAGGTGATTTTTGGGGTGACTGTGTCGCTCTTGAACCTGGATAGTGATGCCAGCGTTACCTATCGCATTGTTGGCGAAGATGAAGCCGACATTAAAGCGGGGCGTATTTCGGTCACTTCACCCATTGCGCGCGCGCTGATTGGTAAAGAAGAGGGCGATGTGGTGGTGGTGAAAACGCCCGGCGGCGACGTTGAGTACGAAATTGAGAGTGTTGAACACCTCTAATATTGTGCGGATAGCGCCATAAAAAAGGCCCGATGCAGGTAGCTGCTTCGGGCCTTTTAGCTTAGCGGCGCTTGGCACCGTGTCAGCATAGTACTGTGTGCTTTAGTGCCGCCCGTGATGGTTTTCGAAGCGGGTAACGTTGGAGAGCTTGGGGTTAGCCTTTGGGTTGCGGCGATAAAGCAGCGCCATTTTGCCAATGGTCTGCACCAGCTCGGCCTTGCTGTCAGCCAGCAGCTCGTTGATCATCGCGGCGCGATCATCCCGCTCGGGCAGGGCGAGCTTCACTTTGATCAGCTCGTGGTCGTTGAGCGCGCGGCTGAGTTCTGCGAGCAGGTTTTCGGAGACGCCGTTCTCAGAAACGGTGACCACGGGGTTCAAATGGTGGCCAATGCTACGAAATGCTTTCTTTTGTGCCTGTGACAAGCTCATGGTATCTTGCGGTATCCCGGTTAGCGCTTAACGTTCCATCTTACGGTGAAATGCCGCTAAGTGAAAGCAATCACGTGAACGCACCCATCTCTTATTCCAGTGTCAGATTCCCACATGCAGCAAAAGCCTCCAAGCCGTAAACATTCAGTGAGCAAAACCAGCAACAACTGGAAGAAAGAACATTTCGACGACCAGTACGTAAAACAGAGCTGGCAGGATGGCTACCGCTCCCGGGCGAGCTATAAGCTGCTAGAGCTGGATGAGAAGGATAAACTGTTTCGTAATGGTATGACGATCATTGATCTGGGGGCAGCCCCCGGTGGATGGAGCCAAATCGCCGCCGAAAAAGTCGGGCCAGAGGGCGTGGTCATCGCCTCTGATATTCTGGAGATGGATGCGCTGGCAGGGGTGGACTTTATTCAGGGCGATTTTACCGAGGAGAGCGTACTTAACGCGATTCTTGAGCGCCTGGGAAATCGTCCGGTAGACCTTGTTATGTCGGACATGGCCCCCAATATGAGTGGTATGGCAGCCATCGATCAGCCACAAGCGATGTATCTTGTCGAGCTGGCGTTGGAGTTGGCCCGTGAAACGCTCTCGCCCAAAGGGCGGTTTTTGGTAAAGGTCTTCCAGGGGGAAGGCTTTGACGCCTACCTAAAAGAGCTGCGCGGCAGTTTTGACCGCGTGGTTACCCGCAAACCGGATGCCTCCCGGGCGCGCTCCCGAGAAGTCTATTTTTTGGCGGAGGGTTTTCGCGGTTAAACCAGTGCTGGCAAGGCCCTGGTGTTATGGCAAAGTGCTATAGCAAAGATTTATCACCACGATTGCCAGACAGGCAAGCGTAAGGTGTGTCACATTATGTACATTGGACGAACGTGACACAGATGGCCCAAAGCCAAATGTGCTTTGGCAATGGTTGAACGTTAAGCTCTAGTGTAAGGTCAGAGTATTAGCGGTTAACTGACGGATTCTTGTAATGAGGGTAGCCCCTTGAACGATATGGCGAAGAACCTGATTCTGTGGTTGGTCATCGCGGCCGTTCTACTGACAGTGTTCAATAATTTCAGTACGGAAAGCGCACCGCAAACCACTAACTACTCCCAGTTTGTGCAGCAGGTGCAAAATCAGCAGATCCGCAGCGTCACCATCGATGGGTATACCATCACCGGTGAGCGGATCGATGGTTCGCAGTTCCAGACCATCCGCCCTGCCGCAGAAGATCCCAAGCTGATCGACGACCTGCTGAGCAACAATGTCACGGTGGTCGGCAAGGCGCCGGAGCAGCAAAGCATCTGGACGCGGCTACTGATTGCCAGTTTCCCGATCCTGCTCATTCTGGCGATCTTCATGTTCTTCATGCGCCAGATGCAAGGCGGTGCCGGTGGTGGCAAGGGTGGCCCGATGAGCTTTGGCAAATCCAAGGCGAAGCTGCTCTCCCAGGATCAGATCAAAACCACCTTTGCCGATGTCGCAGGCTGCGACGAAGCGAAGGAGGAAGTAGAAGAGCTGGTCGACTTCCTGCGCGACCCGACCAAGTTCCAGCGTCTGGGGGGTACCATTCCCCGCGGCGTACTGATGGTGGGCCCGCCCGGTACCGGTAAAACGCTGCTGGCCAAGTCTATCGCGGGCGAAGCTAAAGTGCCGTTCTTCTCCATCTCGGGTTCCGACTTCGTTGAAATGTTCGTCGGTGTGGGTGCGTCCCGCGTACGCGACATGTTCGAACAGGCCAAGAAGCAGGCGCCCTGCATTATCTTTATCGACGAAATCGATGCTGTTGGCCGCTCGCGCGGTACCGGCATGGGTGGTGGTAATGATGAGCGTGAGCAGACGCTGAACCAGCTGCTGGTCGAGATGGACGGCTTTGAAGCCAACGAGGGCATTATTGTCATCGCCGCCACCAACCGCCCGGACGTTCTTGACCCCGCGCTGCTGCGCCCGGGCCGCTTCGACCGTCAGGTAACCGTGGGCTTGCCGGATATCCGTGGCCGTGAGCATATTCTGGGCGTTCACCTGCGCAAGGTGCCGCTGGCGGATGACGTGAAGCCGCAGCTGATTGCCCGTGGTACGCCTGGCTTCTCCGGTGCCGACCTGGCCAACCTGGTGAACGAGGCTGCCCTGTTTGCGGCGCGTCGTAACAAGCGCCTGGTAGGCATGGAAGAGCTTGAGCTGGCCAAGGACAAGATCATGATGGGCGCTGAGCGCAAATCCATGGTCATGACCGATAAAGAGAAGCTCAATACCGCTTATCACGAAGCAGGCCACGCGATTATTGGCTTGGTCATGCCTGAGCACGATCCGGTCTACAAGGTGACGATTATTCCCCGTGGCCGCGCGCTGGGTGTGACGATGTTCCTGCCGGAAGAGGATCGCTACAGCCTGTCGCGCCAGCAAATTATCAGCCAGATCTGCTCGCTGTTTGGCGGTCGTATTGCCGAAGAGATGACGCTGGGTGCTAACGGTGTGACCACTGGTGCATCTAACGACATCAAGCGTGCCACTGAGCTGGCTCACAACATGGTGGCCAAATGGGGTCTCTCGGATGAGATGGGTCCGATCATGTACGATGAGGACGAGTCTCACCAGTTCCTCGGTGGCCCTGGTCAGGGCGGTGGTAAGCTGAAATCTGGAGAAACCACCGCGCGTCTTGATAAAGAAGTGCGCAAGATTATCGATGAGTGTTACGAGCAGGCGCGTCAGATTCTGCATGACAACCGCGACAAGCTGGATGCCATGGCAGAAGCGCTGATGAAGTTTGAAACCATCGACGCCAGCCAGCTTAAAGACATCATGGAAGGACGTGACCCGCGTCCGCCGGAAGGCTGGAACGACGGTGACTCCTCCGGTGGTGGAATGCGCATCAGCGACGATAAGCCAGAAGCGAAAGCGGATGACCAAGCGCCTAACGCGTCAAGCGATGAAGGCGAAGAGGGTGACGATGAGCCTCGCCGTCGTCCATCTGACCCGCTAGGTGGCCCTGCAGGTCCTTAATCAAGCCATACTGCTGGTGTTAGCAAAGGCGTCCCATATTGGGGCGCCTTTTTGTTATGCTGTGGGCCAATAGCAGTTACGTTTCTTTTCTATTTTTAGGCGGTAGCATGACACCGAACGTTGACCCTTCATCGCCTTCATCGCCTTCACGCCAAGCAGAGAGTGCTTTGCAGCTGCGCTGTGGGCGCCATACGCTTGATCTTTCGTTTCCACGGGTGATGGGTATTTTGAACGTCACGCCTGATTCGTTCTCCGATGGTGGTCAGCATGTTGCCTTAGAAGATGCGCTACGCCACGCCGAGCGCATGCTGGCCGAAGGCGCTGCCTTGATTGATGTGGGCGGCGAATCGACCCGTCCAGGCGCTATGGCGGTTTCTGAGCAGCAAGAGCTAGACCGTGTCGCACCCGTAGTGGAAGCGCTGGTGCGCGAACTAGATGCGTTGGTATCGGTGGATACCAGCAGCGCCACGGTAATTCGTGAAGCCAGCGCCTTAGGGGCGGGGATGATTAACGATGTGCGTGCGCTAGAGCGCGAGGGCGCACTGGCAGCTGCCGCCAGTAGCGGTTTGCCTGTGTGTCTGATGCACCGCCAGGGTGAGCCGCAGAACATGCAGCACTCTCCTGAGTACAGCGAGCCCGTAGAGCGTGCGGTCGCGGCGTATTTATCCGAGCGTATCGATGCTTGTGAAGCGGCAGGGCTGCGCCGTCATCGTCTTTTGATCGACCCTGGCTTTGGGTTTGGCAAAACCGTCGAGCATAACCTGCGTTTGCTCAAGTATATGGAGTCGCTGCTCGCGCTTGATCTGCCGATATTGGTAGGCATGTCACGTAAAAGCATGATTGGCAAAGTACTGGGTCGTCCGGTAGAAGAGCGGTTAGCTGGCGGCTTGGCTTTGTCGGCTATGGCGGTTGAACGTGGGGCGAGCATTCTACGAGTGCATGATGTTGGGCCTACAGTGGATGCTGTGAATATGGCTTGGGCGGTACTACAAGAGGGCTGTGAGCCGCCCGTTGATAAGGAACTCTCGTTATGACACGACGCTATTTTGGCACTGATGGTATTCGCGGTACCGTTGGGCAGTCACCGATTACTGCTGACTTTATGCTCAAGTTGGGGTGGGCCGCTGGGCAGGTGCTGCGCCGTGAAAAGGGCCGCACGCGGGTATTAATTGGTAAAGACACGCGTATTTCTGGCTATATGTTTGAGTCGGCGCTGGAAGCGGGGCTTTCAGCCGCCGGTGTGGATGTTTCCCTGTTAGGGCCGATGCCCACGCCTGGGATCGCTTATCTCACACGTACCTTCCGGGCGGATGCGGGCATTGTGATTTCAGCTTCTCATAATCCGTTTGACGATAACGGCATTAAGTTTTTCTCCGCAGAAGGCAAAAAGCTGCCGGATGACGTGGAAGGCCGCATTGAAGCGATGCTGGAAGCCCCGTTGACCACCGCCGATGCAGCGCAGCTAGGTAAGGCGGCACGCATTGACGATGCCGCAGGCCGCTATATTGAGTTCTGTAAATCTACCCTGCCGGACCGACTTAGTCTGCACGGACTGAAAGTGGTATTGGATTGCGCCCACGGTGCCACTTACCATATCGCGCCCAGCGTTTTTCGCGAGCTAGGGGCGGAAGTGAGCGTGATTGGCGCTGCGCCAGATGGATTAAATATCAACCACCATGTGGGATCGACACACCCAGCAGCGCTGCGGGCGGCGGTAATTCAGCAAGGGGCGGATTTAGGCATTGCTTTCGATGGCGATGGCGACCGTGTACTGCTCGTTGATGCGGATGGTCGTGAGGTCGATGGCGACGATATTTTGTACTTAATCGCCCGTGACCGTTTTGAGCGCGGCCTTCTGGAAGGCGGCGTGGTCGGCACGCTGATGAGTAACTTCGGCTTGGGGATGGCATTAGACCGGCTCGGTATCCCGTTCCAGCGTGCCAAAGTAGGCGACCGCTTCGTGATGGAAATGATGGCAGCCAACGGCTGGGAGCTGGGCGGCGAAGCGTCGGGACACATTGTCTGTGGCCACGTACAAACGACCGGTGATGGTATTGTGTCAGCCTTGCAGGTGCTGGGGTTAATGGTGCGGGAGCAAAAGCCGTTACCATCGCTGCTGAAAGGGCTGGAAAAAGTGCCGCAATCACTGGTTAATGTGCGCTTGCCCGCAGGGTCGAATGCCAAAGAGGTTATGGCTGCCCAACCGCTGTTGGATGCTGTTGCTGCATTAGAGGCTGAATTAGGGGACCAAGGGCGGGTACTGCTGCGCCCATCCGGCACCGAGCCATTAATCCGCGTAATGGTGGAAGGGCGCGCTCATTTGGATGTGGATCGCTTAGCCAATAAGCTGGCAGGTCAAGTGCAGGCGCTACTCGGCTAGCATGCTGGGTCGTGAATAGCCGTCCTTGCTTGGCGAAGCGCGTCCTGCTTGTCATTGGGCTTGCAACAGCGGTTGTCTTGACAAGGCGGCTCCTATACCATTTCGCTCCACCTTGAGTGAGGATTATCCATGCGTACGCCATTAATCGCCGGTAACTGGAAAATGAACGGTTCTGCGGCGTTGATTGAGTCGTTTGGCAAAACGTTTGCTTCTGCTGCGCTGCCCGCCAATATCGACGTGGTGGTCATTCCGCCGTTTCCCTATCTAGATGCTGCGCGCCATGCGTTCAGCAACACGCCGCTGCAGTTAGGGGCGCAAACGCTTAATCCTCATCACTCCGGGGCACATACCGGGGAAGTGAGCGGTAGCATGCTCAAAGAGTTTGGTGTGGCCTACGTGTTGGTGGGGCATTCTGAGCGCCGCCAGCTTTACCGCGAAAGCGACGAGCAGGTGTTTGACCGTCTGTTGGCAGCCCTTGATGCTGGGCTGACGCCTATTCTATGCGTGGGTGAAACGCTGGAAGAGCGCGATGCAGGCCGCACGATGGACGTTGTGTTGCGCCAAGTAGGCTATATCATGGCTCGCTTAGCACCAGAGCAGCGTCTGCAAATCGTTATTGCCTACGAGCCTGTGTGGGCGATAGGTACCGGCCGTACGGCCACGCCAGAGCAGGCGCAAGAGGTCATGGCAGGCATTCGTGCCTATCAGGCAGGGTTTGATGCGTCGCTTGCCGAGCAGCTGAAACTGCTTTACGGCGGTAGCATGAACGCAAGTAACGCGGCTGAGCTGCTCGCCCAGCCGGACATCGACGGCGGTTTAGTGGGCGGTGCCTCGCTTAAAACCGACGATTTCTACGCCATTTGTCAGTCAGCAGGATAACTCCATGCAAGTTGCAATTCTTATGGTTCACGTGGTGATTGCGGTCGCCTTGGTTGTACTCATCCTGCTCCAGCAGGGAAAAGGTGCCGAAGCAGGCGCAGCCTTTGGTGGTGGTGCGTCGCAAACGGTTTTCGGCTCGCGGGGCAGTGGTAACTTCCTGTCGCGTACCACCGGTATTTTAGCCGCTGGCTTTTTTGTGACCTCGATGGCTCTAGCATACTTTGCCACTCAGGCAGGCCAAGCGCCGGAAGCCGGTATTCCTGATGCGCGGCTGATCGAACAGCAGCAAAACATTCCAATGCTTGACGACTCCCCTGCAAGTATGGATAATACCGCGCCAGTGCTAGAGGAAAGCAGCGAGTAACTTCTTGATGTCGCTTTCTTTAGCCTCCCCTGATGCCGAAGTGGTGGAATTGGTAGACACGCTATCTTGAGGGGGTAGTGACCGTATGGTCGTGCGGGTTCAAGTCCCGCCTTCGGCACCATCTGTTTCGCTGGTTTACCAGCTTCCCAGAATGTCAGGATTGGCACCTGAGGCGAAAGACGCATTTGAAAAAGTTTTTGAAACAAGTTCTTGGAATGAGTTCTTGACGTAAGCCTTTCAAGTGTCTATTATCGTCGACCTAGATTGATGCGGGGTGGAGCAGTCTGGTAGCTCGTCGGGCTCATAACCCGAAGGTCATCGGTTCAAATCCGGTCCCCGCTACCATTTATCTAGTAGCATGGTTTAGGATCAACGGCATGTATTAAGGTGCTTTTGAGCTGCGAAAAATTCGCGACATGTTGCTAAAATGGTACTACAGGTTTCTTTTGAAAAGCCCCTTCCTGTGAAGGGGCTTTTTGTTAGTAGCTTTTTGTAACTGGTTTTTTGTAAACAGCTTTTATGAAGAGCTTTTTGCGAGCCAAGCGTGTCTCAAGAGCGGATGTTGTTCGAGTAGCCAGAGACACATTCCCAGGTAATGCCAATCAGCCACCTAGCTTTTCTTACGACTCCTGGCCAGGTGCCTGATGCAACGGCTATAGGAGCTTTGTCTGTGGCCACAAAACACGCTGCGCTTCACGCGCTGATCGAACCTGTCGTTGCCGCCATGGGCTTCGAGCTATGGGGTATCGACCATATTTCCCAGGGCAAGCATTCGCGGCTGGTGATTTACATCGAGCGCGAGAGCGGTGTCAGCGTGGAAGACTGCGCTGATATTAGCCGCCAAGTCAGTGCCGTGATGGATGTGGAAGACCCCATTCCCGGCGAATACCGCTTGGAAGTCTCGTCGCCCGGCATGGCGCGTCCCCTTTACTCCCTGGATCACTTTATCCGCTATCAGGGCCACCAGGTCGCTCTGAAGCTACGTGTCGCGTTCGATGGGCGACGCAAATACCAAGGGCTCCTCGCAGGTGTCGAGGGCGATGAAGTGCTACTGCAACTGGAAGGCGAAGAGTACTGCTTTCCTATCGAAAGCATCGATTCTGCGCACGTTGTCCCGCAGTTCGACGAATAACACGGGTCGCGGCTTCCGGCAGGCGCCGGGGTGATGCACAAAAGGACAGGTTTTCTGGCGAGGCAAACGCATGAGTAAAGAAATTTTAATGGTCGTGGACGCGATCTCTAATGAAAAAGGCGTCCCCCGCGATGTCATCTTCGAAGCGGTAGAAGCCGCGCTGGCCAGCGCGTCGCGTAAGCGTTTTGAGCACGAAGAAGCCAATGTGCGCGTGCATATTGATCGCCGCACCGGAGACTACGATACGTTCCGCTACTGGACCGTGGTCGAAGATGACGAATTCGAAACGCCAGACTATGAAATCAAGCAGAGCATTGCCGAGCAGCGCGACCCGCCGCTGAAGCTGGGCGATGTGGTCGAGCAAAAGATCGAAAACGCTGTGTTCGGGCGTATCGCCGCGCAAACTGCCAAGCAGGTCATCGTGCAGAAAGTGCGCGAAGCCGAGCGTGCCGAAGTCGTGCGTCAGTACGCTGACCGTGAAGGCGAACTCGTTGCGGGTATCGTTAAGAAGACCACCCGTGACGGCCTGATCATTGATCTGGGAGAAAACGCCGAAGCGTTTTTGCCGCGTAACGAGATGATCCCCGGCGAGCGCTACCGGATGAACGAGCGTGTTCGCGCGCTGCTGGTCAAGGTTGACCCGGACGCTCGCGGTGCGCAGCTGCAACTCTCACGCACCTGCCCTGAATTCATCATTGAGCTGTTCAAAATTGAGGTGCCGGAAATCGCCGAGCAGCTGATTGAAATCAAAGGTGCTGCTCGCGACCCCGGCTCACGTGCCAAGATCGCAGTGAAAACCAACGACCGCCGCATTGATCCGGTCGGTGCCTGCGTCGGTATGCGTGGCTCACGGGTTCAGGCGGTATCATCTGAGCTGCAAAACGAGCGTGTAGATATCGTTCTGTGGGACGACAACCCGGCTCAGCTGGTGATCAACGCCATGGCGCCGGCCGACGTGGCCTCGATCTTGGTGGACGAGGATGCGCACGCTATGGACGTCGCCGTGGCACAGGACAACCTGGCACAGGCCATTGGCCGTAGCGGCCAGAACGTGCGTTTGGCGTCTGAATTGACCGGCTGGCGGATCAACGTCATGACCGAAGATGAAGCGGAGTCCAAGCGCGAGCAGGAAATCGACAGCCTGGTGGATTCCTTTGTTCATCATCTGGGGGTCGATGATGAGGTCGCTCGCCTGCTAGTGGAGGAAGGGTTTACCACCCTGGAAGAAGTTGCCTACGTGCCGCTGGAAGAGATGCTCGAAATCGAAGAGTTCGACGAAGAGCTGGTGGAAGAGCTGCGTGCACGCGCAAAAGACGAGCTGCTGACGATGGCGATTGCCTCGGAAGAAGCGCTGGACGGTGCCCAACCAGCGGATGACCTGCTGGAGATGGACGGTATGGAGCGCCACCTGGCCTTCATTCTGGCCAGCCGCGGTATCGTCACAATGGAAGATCTCGCCGAGCAGTCTGTCGACGATCTGGTCGATATCGAGGAGTTGGACGAAGCGCGCGCAGCGGCACTGATCATGACTGCCCGTGCGCCCTGGTTTGAAGTCGATGACACATCGGATTCAAACACACAGTAAACAGGTCACGGGCTGAGGAGGGTCACTATGTCAGATATGACAGTTAAAGATTTTGCAGTAAAGGTGGGCCGCGATGTGCCCCGCCTATTGGAACAGATGAAAGAAGCTGGCTTGAAGCATGCCTCAGAAAACGACGCCGTGTCTGAAGATGACAAGCAGACACTGCTAAGCTTTTTGAAGAAAAGCCACGGCGGCGGCGACAGCGAACCGAGCAAAAACCGTATTACGCTGACCCGTAAAACCCGCAGCCGCATCAAGACCGGCGAGCGCGGTAAAACGATCGAAGTACAGGTTCGTAAGAAGAAAACCTACGTTAAGCGCGAAGAAGATGAGAAGCCGAAGTCGCCTGAGCCCAAGCACTCTGGCCCGCGTCAGTTGGTAGGCGATATGGCGGAAGCAGAAGCAGAGCGTAAAGCGCGCGATGCCCGCGTCGCTGAAGAGAAAGCCGCCGCTGCGAAAGCCAAAGCTGCCGAAGACGCCGCGCGTAAAGAAGCGGAAGAGAAGGCCAAAGCCAAAGCCGCTGAAGTGCCGGATATCGAAGTGCCCGAGCTTGAAATCGACGACACGCCGGTAGCCGATGATCTGCCGCCGGCACCGCCGAAAGAGGGCCGTACCGATCGTCGTACTGCGCCGCCGAAAAAGGCAGCCGCGAAGAAGAAAGGTCGTGACGACGACGATGATCGTGGCGATCGCGAAGAGCGTAAGCGCGGCGGCGGCAAGAAAGTGAAGCGTGCCGAGCGCCGTGGCGGACGTCGTGGTGGTGCTAGCCAAAGTGGTAATGGCAAGCACGGCTTCCAGAAGCCGACGCAGCCGATCGTTCGTGAAGTCTCGATCCCTGAGTCCATCAGCGTTGCTGAGCTGGCCGACAAAATGTCGATCAAGGCGAACGAAGTCATCAAAGCCATGTTCACCATGGGTGCGGCGGTGACCATCAACCAGACAATCGACCAGGATACAGCGGCGATTGTGGTGGAAGAGATGGGCCACAAGGTCAAACTGGTGAAAGATGACGCGCTGGAAACGGAAATGCTGGAAGGCATCTCCTACGAAGGCGAAGAGATCACCCGCTCACCGGTCGTCACCGTCATGGGTCACGTTGACCACGGTAAGACCTCGCTGCTGGACTATATCCGTCGTGCGAAAGTCGCCACTGGCGAAGCGGGCGGTATTACCCAGCACATCGGTGCCTACCATGTGGAAGATGACCACGGTGGCGTGACCTTCCTGGATACCCCGGGTCACGCGGCGTTTACCGCCATGCGTGCTCGCGGTGCGAAAGCCACCGACGTGGTCATCCTGGTGGTGGCGGCCGACGACGGCGTCATGCCGCAAACCATCGAAGCCGTCGAGCACTCGAAAGCTGCTGGTGTACCGATGGTCGTGGCCGTGAACAAGATCGATAAGCCCCAGGCCGATCCTGATCGTGTCAAGAACGAGCTGTCTCAGCACGGCGTCATCTCGGAAGAGTGGGGCGGCGATACGCAGTTCGTTCACGTCTCTGCGAAGAGCGGTGAAGGCATCGAAGACCTGCTGGAAGCCATCCAGCTGGTATCTGAAGTACTCGAGCTCAAAGCCGTTCCGTCGGCACCGGGTAAAGGTGTGGTAGTTGAGTCGCGCTTGGATAAAGGGCGCGGTCCGGTCGCTACCGTGCTGGTACAAAACGGTACGCTGAAGAAGGGCGATATCGTCCTGGCGGGCCTGCACTACGGTCGCGTTCGCGCGCTGACCAACGAGCTAGGCAAGCAGGTCGATACCGCTGGCCCCGCTATGCCGGTCGAGATCCAAGGTCTCGACGGCACGCCAGATGCTGGTGACGACTTCATGGTCGTGGCCGACGAGAAGAAAGCCCGCGAAGTGGCCAACTTCCGTCAGGGTAAATACCGCGAAGTACGCCTGGCGCGTCAGCAGAAGGCCAAGCTGGAGAACATGTTTAGCCAGATGGGCCAAGACGAAGTGGCCAAGGTCAACATCGTCCTCAAAGCCGACGTACAGGGCTCGCTGGAAGCGATCAAAGGCGCCTTGGAAGAGCTCTCCACCGAAGAAGTACAGGTGGCCGTGGTCTCCTCTGGTGTGGGGGGGATCACCGGTACCGACGCCAACTTGGCGCTGGCCTCGGAAGCCATCGTGGTGGGCTTCAACGTCCGTGCCGATGCCGCTGCTCGTGAGATCATCGAGCGTGAAGGTCTGGATCTGCGCTACTACAGCGTCATCTACCACCTGATCGACGAAGTCAAACAGGCGATGAGCGGTATGCTCGCCCCCGAGTGGAAAGAAGAGATCGTGGGTGTGGCCGAAGTACGCGACGTGTTCCGCGCGCCGAAGATCGGTGCGGTGGCTGGCTGTATGGTCGTCGAAGGCACCGTGTCGCGCAGCAAGCGTATCCGCGTTCTGCGTGACAACGTGGTCATCTACGAAGGTGAGCTCGAATCGCTGCGCCGCTTCAAAGACGACGTACAAGAAGTGCGTAACGGCATGGAGTGTGGCATCGGCGTGAAGAACTACAACGATGTCCAGGTCGGCGACAAGATCGAAGTCTTTGACCAAGTGAGGGTCGAGCGCAGCCTGTAAGGCCGCGCGAGGAGCAACCATGCGCGAATTTAAGCGTACCGACCGAGTAGCCGACCAGCTCCAAAAGGAGCTGGCGGTACTGATCCAACGCGAAGTGAAAGATCCGCGCTTGGGCATGGTCACGGTGAGCGGGGCCACCGTTAGTCGTGACCTTGGCTACGCCGATATCTACGTCACCCTGCTGGGTGAACAGGATCCCGAGCGTATCAAGGAGAACCTGCAGGTACTGAAACGTGCAGCAGGGTTTCTGAGAAGCCAAATCGCCCAGCGCATCAAGCTGCGTCACGTACCCGAACTGCGCTTTCATTTCGATGAAAGTGTGGTGCGCGGCCAGCACCTCTCATCGCTGATCGACGAAGCGGTCTCTTCTGACCGTGCCCGTCAAGCGGAAGACGAGGGCGGCAGTGAAGAGCAAGGTGAGGAGGCGCGCTAATGCCCCGTCGCCGTCGCGGATTACCGGTCAATGGCGTGGTGCTGCTGGATAAGCCGAAAGGCCTCTCCAGCAATCACGCGCTGCAGCGTGTGCGCCGTCTCTTTGAGGCGCAAAAAGCCGGGCATACCGGCACGCTGGACCCGATGGCGACAGGCTTGCTGCCTATCTGCCTGGGGGAGGCCACCAAGTTTTCCGCGCATCTGCTGGAAGCCGACAAGATGTATCGCACCCGGGTCGAACTGGGGGTGATCACCGATACCGGCGATGCCGAAGGCACTGTGCTGGAGCGGCGCGAGGTGCCAAACCTTGCGGTCGAGGACATCGAATCTGTCTTGACGCGTTTTCGCGGCGAGATCGATCAGGTGCCGCCCATGTACTCGGCGCTCAAGCATCAGGGTAAAAAGCTCTACGAGTTGGCCCGCGAGGGGAAACAGGTTGAACGTGCAGCGCGGCGGGTAAGCGTGTATGATGCGCGCCTGCTTTCGTTCGAGGGCACGGCGTTCGAGCTGGAAGTCAGCTGCAGCAAAGGCACGTACATCCGCACGTTGGCGGAAGACATTGGCCACGCGCTGGGCTGTGGTGCCCATATCAGTCAGCTACGTCGGCTCAAAACCGGGCCGTTCGATGGTGATGCGATGTGGACACTCGAGGCACTGGAAGCACTGGCTAGCCAAGCCGACCGCGAGGCGGAACTGATGCCCGTGGATGTGCTGGTCGATCACCTGCCGTCGCTTAGCGTCGATGACACCTCGTTTGGCCGACTGGCCCACGGACAGTCAGCCGAGCTCACCGTCGATGAATTGGCACCCGATGCGTTGGCACGACTTTATCACGCCGAGACGTTTATCGGCCTTGGCGTTGTAAAAGGGCCGCAGGAAGTGGCCCCCAAGCGGCTGTTAAGTACGGTCGCTCGTTCGTAATATCGCGGTAAAACGTTGCAAGGATGTAACGATTTGCGCGAAAATAGTCGCTTGAGACTGCAAATATGCGTGGTCTCACCCATTCATTTTTAGGCATATTGCTTACTGGAGAGACAGATGGCATTAACCGCTGAGAAAAAGGCCGAGATCGTCAACGAATACGGCCGCGGCGATAACGATACCGGTTCCCCTGAAGTTCAGGTTGCACTGCTGAGCGCCAACATCAACGGCCTGCAGGACCACTTCAAGACCAACAAGCAGGATCACCACTCTCGTCGTGGTCTGATCCGCATGGTAAACCAGCGTCGTAAGCTGCTGGACTACCTGAAGCGTAAAGATTTCGAACGCTATCAGTCTCTGATTCAGCGTCTGGGTCTGCGCCGTTAAGTTCTTAACGGCCATGATCTAAAACGGGCAGCTCCTTGTGGGCTGCCCGTTTTTTGTTTCTGGTAGCCGTACGGCGCGTCAACGCCTAGAATGGTGGCGAGTCAAACGACCCAAGCGAAAAGACAAGTAGCTATTAATGTTAAAGGAAGTAGCCGTGAATCCGGTCAAAAAAACGTTCCAATACGGTCGCAGCACCGTCACCCTCGAAACTGGGCGTATTGCTCGCCAAGCCACTGGTGCCGTGATGGTCACCATGGACGACACCGTCGTCCTGTGTACGGTGGTGGCGAAGAAAGACGTCAACCCAGGCCAGCCCTTCTTTCCGCTCTCGGTACACTACCAAGAGAAAACCTACGCCGTGGGTAAAATCCCCGGTGGCTTCTTCAAGCGTGAAGGCCGCCCGACGGAGAAAGAGACCCTCACGTCGCGTTTAATCGACCGCCCGATTCGCCCGCTGTTTCCGAAAGGCTTCATGAACGAAGTGCAGGTGATCTGTACCGTTCTATCCACCGACCGTAATCACGATCCGGACATCGCGGCCATGCTGGGCACCTCGGCGGCGCTGAGCATCTCAGGCGTTCCGTTCAATGGCCCGATTGGTGCCGCCCGTGTTGGCTTCAACGAAGAGCAAGGCTACTTCCTGAATCCCACCGTCGAAGAGCTGACCACCTCCGAGCTGGACATGGTGGTGGCCGGTACCGAAAACGCCGTGCTGATGGTGGAGTCCGAAGCGCAAGAGTTGCTCGAAGACGAAATGCTGGGTGCCGTACTGTTTGGCCACCAGGAGATGCAAGTCGCGATCGACGCCATTAAAGAATTGACTGCCGACGCTGGTAAGCCGCGCTGGGAGTGGCAGGCGCCGGCAGAAAACGTTGCCTTGAAAACGGCCATGGCCGATGCTTTTGAAGCCAAAGTGGGTGAGGCGTACCGCATCACCGATAAAATGCAGCGCCAAGATGCACTCGCAGCGCTGAAAGACGCGGCCGTCGAACAATTAGCGGCTGCCGAAGGCGAAGAGGAAGCGGAAGGCAAGTTCAGCAAGGATGACGTGAAAGGCGCGTTCGCAGCGCTTGAGAAGCGTGTGGTGCGCTCCCGCGTGGTCAAGGGCGAGCCGCGTATCGATGGCCGCGACAACGTCACCGTGCGTCCGCTGAACATCGAAGTCGGCGTGCTGCCGAAAACTCACGGCTCAGCCATCTTCACCCGTGGTGAGACCCAGGCCATTGCGGTCGCAACACTCGGCACGCTGCGTGATTCGCAGCTCATCGAGTCGCTGGAAGGCGAGCGTAAAGACCGCTTCATGCTGCACTACAACTTCCCTCCCTACTCGGTGGGTGAAGCGGGCTTCATGGGTGGCCCAAAGCGCCGTGAAATCGGCCACGGCCGTTTGGCGCGTCGCGGTGTCCAAGCGATGCTGCCGTCCGAAGAAGAGTTCCCCTACACCATCCGTGTGGTGTCGGAAATCACCGAATCCAATGGCTCTAGCTCCATGGCGTCCGTGTGCGGTTCCTCGCTGGCGTTGATGGATGCGGGCGTTCCGCTGAAAGCCCCGGTGGCGGGTATTGCCATGGGCCTCGTCAAAGACGAAGACGGCTACGCGGTGCTGACCGATATCCTGGGTGACGAAGACCACCTGGGTGACATGGACTTCAAAGTGGCCGGTTCTGAAGAGGGCGTCACTGCCCTGCAGATGGACATCAAGATCGAGGGCATCAACGAAGAGATCATGGAGACTGCGCTGCAACAGGCCCACGATGCGCGCATCGGTATCCTGGCGCAGATGAACGCCGTGATCAGCCAGAGCCGTAACGAGGTGTCGGAAAACGCCCCCTCCATGGCGACGATCAAAATCGATCCGGACAAGATTCGCGACGTCATCGGCAAGGGCGGCGCCACCATTCGTAAGATTTGCGAAGACACCGGCGCATCGATCGATCTTGATGACGATGGCACCGTTCGCATCTACGCCGAAGACAAAGCCGCTGCCAAGAAAGCGATCGATACCGTACTGGCGATCACCGCCGAAGCGGAAATCGGCAAGCTGTACAAAGGCAAGGTCGTACGTATCGCCGACTTTGGTGCGTTCGTGAACATCATGCCGGGAACCGATGGCCTGGTGCACATCTCGCAAATCGTCCAGGAGCGCGTCAATAACGTGCGGGACTTCCTGAACGAAGGCGACGATGTCATCGTGAAGGTGTTGGATATCGACAACCGCAACCGCGTGAAGCTCTCGATCAAAGAGATCACCGAAGAAGAGAAAGCAGCGTTTGAAGCTGCCGAGGCGGACGTCGCTAGCTAACGAGCGCTCAGCGTAGGATTTACCGCCCCCGCAGCCCTTGGCTGTGGGGGCGGTGTCGTTTTGATAGGTCAGGAATGTGAGGACATAGCATGGAGCAGCAGGAATCGCCGCGTTGGTGGGCGGTGGTGGCCGTGATGATCGGCATTTTTTTGTTGGTGACCGCAGAGCAACTACCCATCGGTTTGCTCTCTCAGGTGGCAGAATCGATGGGCGTGACCCCAGGTATGGCAGGGTTGATGGTGACGGTGCCCGGCGTCGTGGCGGCGTTTTCAGCGCCGCTGCTACCGGTGGCGGTAGGGCGTCTCGATCGCCGTATCATGCTGACGCTGATGATGGCAGTGATGGTGCTGGGCAGCGTGCTCTCCGCCATGGCCAGCAACTTTGCCCTACTGTTGGCGGCGCGAGTGTTGGTGGGGATCAGTATCGGCGGTTTTTGGGCCATTGCGGGCAGTATTGCGCCACGTCTGGTGCCTAGCGATCAGGTGTCGCGGGCCATGACCATCATTTTTGGCGGCGTGGCGGCGGCCTCGGTGCTCGGCGTACCGTTGGGCACGCTGCTGGGTGATATCAGTAACTGGCGCGTGGCCTTTGGTGCCTTGGGGGGCTTGAGTTTGCTCACGGCGTTGGCGCTTTGGCGCTGGCTACCGCCACTGCCGCCCCGAGAGCCGGTGCGGCTTCGGGTGCTGGCGCAACAGCTAAAGAATCGTGGCGTGCGGGTAGCCGTGTTGACCACGGGGTTTGTTGTGGTGGGTCACTTTGCGGCCTACACCTTCATTAGTCCCATTTTGCAAGAGATCAGCGGGGTCGCGCAGCGCCATGTCGGAAGCCTGCTGCTGCTGTACGGTGCGTCGGGGATTTTGGGCAATATCGTTGCAGGGATGTTTGCTGGCCGTCACCCGTACCGTGCGGTGCTCGCGATTCCCAGCCTACTGCTGGTAGTCGTGGCGATCTTCCCGGTGGTAGGCGTAGAGCCGACCAGTGGGGTGCTGCTGTTAATGCTGTGGGGTGCTGTATTTGGCAGCGTATCAGTGAGTATTCAGACATGGATACTACGCACGGCGCCCAATACGGAAGCCGCCACGGCGTTAATGGCGTTCGTGTTCAACATGTCGATTGGCCTGGGGGCCATGGTCGGGGGGCAAGTGGTCGATGGCACCAGCCTACCGGTGGCGATGTGGGTTGCCTCGGGGCTGTTCCTGCTGGGGATGCTATTGGTATGGCGCACACCCTCGCGCATTGTGGGGGAGAAGCGTCGCTAATGGCTTGGCAAGACCAGTGAAAAAAATGCCCCCGCGTGGCGGGGGCACTCTCTCTACGTTCCGCTTAAGAGGTGTTACGGACGCTCAATCGCCAGTGCAACCCCTTGGCCACCGCCAATACATAGCGTCGCCAAGCCTTTTTTGGCATCGCGGGCGATCATTTCGTGGAGCAGTGTCACCAGCACGCGGCAGCCCGACGCACCAATAGGGTGACCTAGCGCGATGGCGCCGCCGTTGACGTTCACTTTAGAGGTGTCCCAGCCAAGCTCTTTGTTGACCGAGAGCGCTTGGGCGGCGAAGGCTTCGTTAGCTTCAACGAGGTCCAGGTCATCCAAGCTCCAGCCCGCTTTTTCTAGGCAGCGACGGGTGGCGGGGGCCGGCCCGATTCCCATGATGGCCGGGTCGACGCCTGCGTTGGAGTAGGCGGCAATGCGGGCTAGGGGCTCCAGGCCAAGCTCTTTGGCTTTTTCCGCCGAGCAGAGCATAACCACGGCCGCGCCGTCGTTCAGCGACGAGGCGTTACCCGCCGTCACGGTGCCGTCTTTCTTGAACGCAGGACGCATCCCGGCCAGCTTGTCTGCCGTGACTTCACGAGGGTTTTCGTCGGTATCGAAGACCACCGGGTCGCCTTTACGCTGCGGCACCTCGACCGGGACAATCTGGCTTTTTAATTTGCCCTCTTTGATGGCGGCAGCAGCTTTTTGCTGGGAAGTGGCGGCAAATTCGTCCATGGCTTCTCGCGTGATGCCATATTTCTCTGCCAGGTTCTCGGCCGTGATGCCCATGTGGTAGTTATTGAACGCATCCCACAAGCCATCGTGCACCATGGAGTCGATAGCCTTCCAGTCGCCCATGCGCTGGCCGTTGCGCGAGTTCGGCAGAATATGGGGAGAGGCGGACATGTTCTCCTGACCACCGGCCAGCACGATCTCGGCATCGCCGCAGCGGATGGCTTGAGTCGCCAGGTGCAGCGCTTTGAGGCCAGAGCCACATACTTTGTTGATCGTCATGGCCGGTACGGTGTCTGGCAGGCCTGCCTTGATGGCTGCTTGGCGCGCCGGGTTTTGGCCAACGCCTGCGGTGAGCACTTGGCCCAGTAGCACTTCATCGATTTGCGCAGGAGCCACCCCAGTGGAAGCCATAATATCTTTAATCACTAGTGCGCCCAGGTCGCTGGCAGGAATACCAGCGAGTGATCCACCAAAGCTACCTACGGCGGTGCGGCGTGCCGCCACAATGACCACGTCTTGCATACGATGACTCCTTGAGTAAGTGTTGCATCGTTCCTATGGCAGATAGACGTCGCTGCCTATCCGTTGTTATTAACATCGTTATTAGCGTGTATTGACAGGCTTGGCTATCAGCATAGGGGAAGGTTGTGCATTGCGGCAATACGCTTTTTTGGCAAATAAAAACAGGCCGATCAACGGCCCGTTAAATAACAACGTATTCTCAGGTGATTAGCTTATGCCAATTGGACCGGAATGGCGTTGCTGGTATGGCTAACGTGGTTGCCTTCTTGGAGGTACACCAGCGCAGGCTGATGGTTTTCAAGTTCGGCTTCTGAGTAGTGGGCGTAGCTGCAAATAATGATGCGGTGCCCTGGCGAGGCTAGGTGCGCCGCTGCGCCGTTGATCGAGATCAAACGTGACCCCTCTTCGCCACGAATGGCATAAGTGGTGAAGCGCTCGCCGTTCTCCACGTTATAAATCTGAATCTGTTCATTTTCGCGGATACCGGCCATATCCAGCAGTTCGCCGTCGATGGCGCACGAGCCTTCGTAATTGAGAACGGCGTGGGTAACGCGGGCCATGTGCAGCTTGGCTTTGAGCATAATGGTATGCATAGAAACTCCTGGGTAAAGAGCTAGCCTGACGGGCTAGTCAGTGGCAGCGCTAGGAAGCTGCACGCTGAGATTGTCGATAAGCCGGGCTGGGCCGAGCTTGGCGGCGGCTAAGAGCACGGCATGGCGCGTGGAGACCGCCACAGGTTTTAGGGTGGCATCCCGCAGCTCAAGATAGTCCGGCGTAAAACCGGCATCATACAGCGCGGTTTTACCCCGTTGTAGTACCTGTTCGGCGGATTCGCCTTGGGCCAGCGCATCACGTAGCTCGCACAGCGTACGGTAGAGCGTGGGCGCTATGGCGCGCTCCTGCTCGCTGAGGTAGCCATTACGTGAGGAGAGCGCCAAGCCATCGTCGGCGCGCACAATCGGCACGCCAATAATCTCGATGGGCATGTGCAGATCAGCCACCAGCTTGCGAATCACCGCCAGCTGCTGGTAGTCCTTTTCACCAAAGCAAGCGACATCTGGCTGCACTAGGTTAAACAGCATGCTCACTACGGTGGAGACACCGTCAAAATGCCCAGGGCGTGAGCCACCGCAAAGCCCTTCGCCGACCTCAGGTACGTGAACACAGGTTTGAGCTGCCAGCCCGTTGGGGTAGAGGGCGCTGACTGAGGGGGCAAACAGAAGGTCACAGCCTGCTTCGGTGAGCTGGCGCTGGTCAGCTTCAAACGTGCGCGGGTAGGCGTCTAAATCTTCGCCAGGGCCAAACTGCATTGGGTTAACAAACAGACTGGAGACGACCACATCTGCATGCTGGCGGGCGGTCGCAATGAGTGCCAAATGCCCAGCGTGCAGGTTGCCCATGGTAGGCACCAGCGCAATGCGCTGGCCCTTTAGGCGATAGTTGCGCAGAGTGGCGCGTAGCTCGTTAATATCTTGCAAAGTGCGCATAGGGGATTCGCTGTCACTCACTTAAAAACAGTGTTCCAGAGCGGGAAACGTGCGGGTTTTGACCGCTTCATGGTACTGCTCAAATGCACCTTGAATAGAGTGTGCGTCCGCCATAAAGTTCTTCACAAAACGCGGTGTGCGGCCATGGGTAACGCCTAGCACGTCGTGCATTACCAGAATCTGGCCGTCGGTATCCGGGCCTGCGCCGATCCCGATGACGGGGACGTCCAGCGCCTCGGTCACCGCTTTGCCCAAACTGGCGGGTACGCACTCCAGCAAAATGACCGATGCTCCTGCCTCGACCAGCACTTTGGCATCATTAATGATTTTTTCTGCTTGCTCGGCCTCGCGGCCCTGCACTTTATAACCGCCCAACTGGTAAACGGTTTGCGGCGTCAAGCCTAAGTGGGCGCACACTGGTACGCCACGGCGCGTCAGTTCGCGTATGCCGTCGGCCATCCACGCCTCGCCCTCTACCTTCACCAGCTCCGCACCTGCGCGCATGAGTGCCGCGCCATCTTCCAGCAGGCGTTCGGTGGTGGCGTTGCTCATAAACGGCAGGTCGACCATTAGCAGGCTGTGGCCTTTGCCACGTGCTGCACAGCGGGTGTGGTAGCAGATGTCGTCGATGGTCACAGGGAGAGTGCTGCTATGGCCTTGCAGAACCATGCCCAGGGAGTCGCCTACCAGTAGGACATCAATACCTGCCGCGCTAGCGGCATGGGCAAAGGAGGCATCGTAAGCAGTCAGGCAGCTGAACGTTTCACCGGCGCGCTTATACGCCTGCAGAGTGCTCAGGGTGACGGTTTTCATGGCGTGCTCTCATTCAATCTTTATGGGGCCGATGCGGCAGGGGGGTGTGACACGCCTGCTTTGCTCGGCCATTATTATCGCAGCGTCCCTGCCTGCGCGATGTGGCGTAACCGGCAATTGTTACCTGATTGGGGGCGTGGTGTCGAGATTTGTGTCAGATGGTAGCAGTCGCGGTGACGCCGGTATCATTTAAGTGCCGAATATCGCTCATATTTACAGCTGTTAGCCAGTGATTAAGCGGCTGCTGATGTAGGGTGATGGGGTGCTGAAGCGCTGTGGCCACTTCCACCAGTGGGACTAACACGAAAGCGCGGGCGTGCATCTGCCCATGGGGAACGGTCAAGCGTGGCTGATGAAGCGTGAGTTCGCCGTAGAGCAGCAGGTCTAAATCCAGCGTGCGCGGCCCCCAGTGGCGCAGCCGCCGCCGGCGATGGCGCTGCTCCAGCGCCTGCAGTTGATCCAACAGTGCCAAAGGCGAAAGATGCGTCTCGAGGCAGGCGACCGCGTTGATAAAGTCAGGCTGGTCTTGAGGGCCTACAGGGGGGGTGGCGTAGAGTGACGAGCTAGCCACCAGCCGAGACAAGGGCAGGGCAGCTAGCTCTTGAAGCGCCTGCTGCACCTGACCTTTGGGGTTCTCCAAATTGCTACCAAGGCCGATGTAACTGCGAATGGCGTTATTCACTGTTCGCCTTCCGCGGCTTGCGGCGTTTTTTGCGCCGGCGGTCACCTTGGCTGGCAGGATCGCTGCCGACTTTTTGCAGTAGGCGGAGCTGTTCGTGCTCATCGCCTTTCTGAAATGCCGTCCACCAGTCGCCCAGCCCACGGGGAATTTCACCCGCCTGCTCACGTAGCAACAGGAGGTCATAAGCAGCACGGAAGCGCGGATGCTCGCGGGTTTGGAAAGCCCGTTTGCCCCGGCGCATCGGCAAGCGTGCTTGCAGCTCCCAGATTTCGCGCATGGGGATACCAAAGCGCTTGGGAATGGAGGTGTGCTGAAGCTGGCGCGATACGACCTGCTGAGCTGCGGTTTGCAGGGCGGGCACGGCAGGCATGCCCTCGCGCTCGAGCTCGGCCTGGCGGTGAACGACCGGCGCCCACAGAAATGCTGCCAGCAAAAACGCGGGCGTGACGGGCCGGTCTTCGGCGATACGCTTATCGGTATTGGCGAGTGCCTGCTCAATGAGCTCTTCTGCCCAAGCGGCATCGGCCATGGCTTCTTCTGATTCCGGGAAGAGCATGCCAAACAGATTGTAATGGCTGAGCAGGCGGAAAGTGATTAATCCGTGGCCCGCCATAAACAGCTTGAGCACTTCATCAAACAGGCGCGCAGGTGGAATTTGCAGCAGCAGCGGCGCCAAGTCGTACATCGGCGCTTCGGTGGCGGGCTCGATGGTGAAGTCGAGCTTGGCTGCAAAGCGAACCGCGCGCAGCATCCGTACCGGGTCTTCACGGTAGCGGGTGGCGGGGTCGCCGATCAGCCGCAGCGTGCGCGACTCAATATCCCGCACGCCGTTGGCAAAGTCGTGGATCGTGAAGTCAGCAATATTGTAGTAGAGCGCATTGACGGTAAAGTCACGGCGCAGTGCGTCCTCTTCGATATTGCCCCATACGTTGTCCCGCAGCAGCAAGCCATCGTCCGATTGGTGAGCGATATGGTCGCCGTGCTCGTCCTGGGGTTTGCCGCGGAACGTCGTTACCTCGATGACTTCGCGGCCAAAGCGTACATGCACGATTCGAAAGCGGCGGCCAATCAGGCGTGAGTTGCGAAACAGGTCGCGCACCTGCTCAGGCGTTGCGTTGGTGGCAACATCGAAATCTTTCGGCATTTTGCCCAGCAGCGCGTCGCGAATGCAGCCACCGACAAGATAGGCATCGAAACCAGCCCCATTGAGGCGGTATAGCACCTTGAGCGCGGCTTCACTGATTTGCTGACGAGAGACGGGATGCTCGGAGCGCGGAATAATACGAGGACTGAGCGCATCAGAGGCGCTCTCAGGGGAATCGAGCAGGGATTTCAAGTGCTCTCCCGGGCTATGTAATAAACGGGTAAATCCTTTAAACATGCGGCGATATCGACTCGCAGTGTATCGAAAACAGTTTCGAAAAACGTGACCGTATGGAGGACGGTAAAGGGTTGAGTGTATCCGACCCCCTGGGGCTTGCAAAGAGCGGTTTGCAATGAGCCGTCGGACCTGACGTCAATGCCACCCGTAAACGCGGAAAGGGGAGGCTACGTGAGCCTCCCCTATAAAGCAGACAATCAGCGTCCATGCTGCTGTTTTTATTCATGATGGCACATCGCCCTGAATACGCACCGCAGTCGGCAGGCGTAAAGAATCACTCTGATTCCGACCGCCTCGTATTCAAAACAATAATCCAACCGCGAACTTTTCTCTCCCGGCGAGTTGTTATTGGCTCCGGGGGTGTACACCTATGCTGCTATTGTTGTTGTTTGGGTGCAGACCTTGTGTACGTCGCGTCCTTATTTGGGCACTTGCTGTGTATTGTTATTGTTTGCTGCGCGTTTGCTTGGCTCCGCTAGGTAACCCTGTGCTGCGCGTGCAAGTCATGAGACTCAAGCCTGTTGTTCTTGTTCGTGCCGTTATCTCTACCTGGCCTTGTTGTTTTTGTTTTGGCTCAGGTCGGGGCGGTGTCATGTTGTTTTTGTTAGCGACTAACCGCGCTGCCCAGTTTGTTCTTCTTACCCAGTAATATTGCACTCGCCGTGCCACTCATTTGATACGTTATGTATTTCAATGGTTTGGCGATTTTTTGGTAGGCCGGGGAACTAATTGGAAGGGAAAGTGTTACCCGTTTTTGACCCTATTTTTCGCTTCGTTGTGTGGGAAGGTAACAGTGTCTGGGTAACGATATTTTGAGTATTTCTTATGAAAATCAATCTATTGGACGTTAGTCTTATGATCAGGGGGTAGCCCCTGCAAAAACAGCCAATCGGTACGCTAATTCTGGCGGCGGGCAGTTTTTTTCCGCGGAATGCCCAGTCGCTGGCGACGTTCCCATAAGTTTTTACGGCTAATACCTAGTTTCTGGGCCAGCTCGGTTTCGCTCATTTGGTCCTGGTGTTCCAGCACAAAATGCTGGAAGTAATCTTCGAGGGAAAGGTCGTCTTCGTCAGCCGTCGTGGCGTCGTCATTTGTGGAAGCCCCAGGGCTAACGGCAGGTGGGTGAGGTCGGTTAGTCGCCGGGCCAAGTCCCAAATCATCGGGGTGAATCAAATGCCCTTCGGCGAGAATAACTCCGCGCTCCAGAGCATTTTCAAGCTCGCGCACGTTACCGGGCCAGGGGTAGTCGCGTAGATCCTGACGAGCCGCTCTAGAGAGCCGCAGCCCGGGGCGCTCGTGGCGCTTGCAGGCCTTTTCCAGCAGGATGTCGGCGATTTTAAGTACGTCATCTTCGCGCTCGCGTAGCGGTGGCAGGGCAATCTGCATCACGTTCAGCCGGTAGTACAAATCAAGCCGGAACTCGCCGCTTTTGGAAAGCGCGCGCAGGTCACGGTGAGTGGCGGCAATCAAGCGAACGTCCACATGGCGGGTTTCCACGGAGCCAATTTTGCGGATTTCGCCCTCTTGCAGTACCCGCAGCAATCGCGCCTGGGCGTCCAGGGGCAGCTCGCCAATTTCATCGAGAAAAAGCGTGCCGCCGTCGGCGGCTTCGACCAAGCCGGTGCGCGCCGCGCTGGCACCGGTAAACGCTCCTTTCTCGTGACCAAACAGCTCGGATTCAATCAGCGTTTCGGGGATCGCCGCGCAGTTCACGCAAATCAGCGGCGCTTTGGCGCGCTTGCTCTGCTGATGGATGGCGCGCGCGACCAGCTCCTTGCCAGTGCCTGATTCGCCTTGGATGAGCACGGTGACGTCCGCAGGCGCGGTTTTACGAATGCGCGTGTAAACCTCCTGCATGGCGGTGCAGTCGCCAATCATGGTTTGACGGCCGCCGCCTCCGTCGGTGATATCAGGCGGCGTGCCCTGCTGCATCGACTGCTTATGCAGAATGCGTTCAACCGTTTCCAATAGCTCGGTGTGGTCGAAGGGCTTGGCAACATAATCAACGGCGCCCTGCTTGAGCGCATCCACCGCCGAACGCATGCTGGCGTAGCTGGTCATGATCAATACCGGGGCGGGGGCCGCTAGCTCAATGAGCGTCGTGCCCGGCTCCCCCGGCAGGCGCAGGTCGCTGATGATGAGGTCAAAGTCGCTGAGCGGCTGCGTACGGGCCTCTTCGGCGCTGGCCGCTTCGCTGACGCTGTAGTGATGACGTTCCAGTAAGCGCTTTAGCGCGCTGCGAATAATCGCTTCATCTTCAACAATCAGTATCCTGGGCATGGGGCAAGTGATCATCCTGTTGGTAAAGCGGTAGCCATAGCGTAATGGCCGTGCCGCGAGGCTTTCCGGGAGGTGGTGAAGCGACCTCTATTTTGCCTTGGTGCTCATTGATAATTTGATACGCCAACGATAACCCAAGTCCGGTGCCTTCACCCGCCGGTTTGGTGGTGGTGAACGGTTCGAACAGGCGGTGTTTAACGCTGGGATCAATCCCATGGCCGTCGTCGACAACGCGCCACCAAGCGTGGCTGGCCTGGGTGCCTGCCTCAATACGTACCGTACCCTGTGGCTGGCAGGCGTCCTTGGCGTTGCTCAGTAAATTTACCATGACTTGGGTCAGGCGCTGTGCATCACCGCGCACCACAATGTCACTTGGGCAGGCGTTGGTAAAGGTGACATCCTCGCCTGAGCGGGCTAAATGGATCAAGTGCAGCGCATCTTCGCTGACCGTTTTCAGCGATGCTGGCGCGGCGGGAAGCGGTAGCGCGGGGCGTCCGCCATGGGCAAATCCCACCAGGGAGTTGACGATTTTAGTCACCCGCTGAGTGAGCTGCTGAATTTGGTCGGCGGTTTCCAGCAGCGCCGGGTCTTCGGTGTCGTAGCGCAGGTTTTGCGCCAGCGATGAGATGCCGGTAATCGGGTTGCCAATCTCGTGGGCTACACCAGCGGCGAGCTGGCCAATGGAGGCGAGCCGCGCGGCGTGCACTAGCTCCTCTTCCAGCCATTTCATCTCGGTGTGATCCTCTACCAGAATGACGCTGCCGCCACGACTATCGTGGCCGCTGAGCACCGCTTTGTGCAGCGTCAAAAAGTAGTCTTTGCCGTGCAGCGTGACCGCCTGTTTGTACAGCGGCGTCTGGCTGGCATTCAGCACGCTGCCCAGCAGCGTGGGCCAGGGCGGGGGCAGGCTGTCGCGTCGGGAGCCGATCACGCTTTCGCCGCTGATGCCAGAGAGCTGGGAGAGCGCTTGGTTCCACATCAGCAGCTCATCGTCGTCGCCCAACACGCACAGCCCTACCGGCAGATAGGCCAGGGTTTGCCGATGGTGGCGGCGCAGCCCGTCGAGTTCTCGGGCAAGCCCGGTGAGGCGCGAGCGATAGGCTTCTAAGCGGCTCTCGACAAAGTGGATATCATCGGTAACAGGAGCATCGTCGTGGCGATAGGGCAGGTATCGATCCACAATATCCCGCGCCACCGACGGCCCCATCAGCCCTGATAAGTTGGCCTGAATACGGTCGCGTAAACGGCGCAGCGCATAGGGGCGGCGCTCTTGCGGGGTCAGGTTGAGCGCTTTCAGGGCGCGATCCACTTCTCGGCTGGCGGCTTCATCGCCCAGCGCCTGGGCCAGGTGAGCGGGGAAATCCCCCGCCGTAGCGGCTTCCAGCGGTAGGCGTTTCGAGCGGATGACCGCATCCACCGAGCAGGCTTCTGCCGCCGAACGCTCGCCCTCTGAGATGCGCGTAAACAGCGACACCACGATCAGCAGGACGATATTCACCGCTAGCGAAATCAGCGTGGCGTTGTACCACGCGGGGGCATCGGCGGGCATCAGCAGAGTGAACGGGAGCGCGGGCATGGTGATGTCGAATAGCAACGGCAGCCACAGCCCCCATAGCCAGACGCCAATACCACCGATAAGGCCAGCAATCATGCCTTTGCGGTTCGCGCCCGGCCAATAGAGCAGCGCTAGAAGGCCCGGCAAACACTGCGCCATGCCCACGAACGCGGCTAACCCTAGGTTCGTCAGGGAGTGATAGCGCCCGACGCTTTCGGCAAACAGCCAGCCACCGAAAATGACGGCCCCGACTAGCGCCCGGCGCAGCCACAGCAGCCAGCCATAGAGGTCACTACGCGCCTCCGGCGGGCGGGCGACCAGCACGATATGGTTCAACACCATGCCGGAGAGCGCGAGCGCAATCATCATCATGGTGCCGCTGGCGGCCGCCAAACCGCCAATGAACGCCAGCGTGCCGACCCACCAGTGCTCGGTCATCAGATACGCCGCGTAAGCGGCGAGCGGCACGCTCTCGTTGGCCGACTGCGCCGCCCATAAGATCAGCGGCACCGGTAGCGCCATCAGTAGCAAAAAGAGCGGCAAGGTCCAGCTCGCCTGCAGCAAGGTATGGCGAGAGAGGCTTTCGGCAAAGGTGATCTGAAATAGGTGCGGCATCATAAAGGCCGCCGCGAAAAACAGCAGCAGAAGCGTGCGCCACTGGGGGGCTTCTAGCTGTGGGGTGGCGCTCTGGAGTGCCGCGCCCGGGCCTTCCAGCCAGCGCTGTAAATCTTGAGGGCCGTCAAACACCCACCATAAGGCAATGGCACCGAGCCCGAGCATGGCCAGCAGTTTGATCACCGATTCGAAGGCGATGACGCTCAGCAGTGTATCGTGGCGGTGCCGATGGCTGTGGCGTGCGCCAAACAGCACGGCGCAGCCTGCAATGACCGCGCAAAACAGCAGCGCTACCGCTGAGCTGTAGCGGCTGCCGGTTAGCAGTTGCACGGCGTCGCTCAAGGTGTGTACTTGAATGCCCAGCAGCGGTAGTACGGCAATCAGACTAAGCAGCGTGACAAGCGTTCCCGCCCAGCGGGAGCGGTAGCGAAAGGCGAACAGATCCGCCAACGAAGAGAGCTGGTAAGTGCGGGTAATGCGCTGAATCGGTACCAGCAGCACAGGGGCGAGTAAGAAAGCTCCCGCTGGCCCTAGGTAGTAAGCGAGGTAGCCAAACCCGGCATTCGCGGCTAATTCGATGCTGCCATAAATTGCCCAGGCGCTGGCGTATACGCCGAGCGCTAGGGTATACACCATCGGGTGGCGAGTAATACGCACTGGCACCCAGCCCCGCTCGACGGCCATGCCGCAGCCAAACAGCAGCCCCAGGTAGCTAAGCCCCAGTAATACAACGCCTATCAGCTCAGCGTTCATCTAACTTCCTCTTCTGCTCAAGCCATAGCGTCAGGGCAATCAGGACGCCCCAAATCGCAAAAGGGCGGTACCAGGCCACGCTCGGGTCGCCCCAGCCATCCATAAACAGCGGTGATAGCAGGTAGCCGCCAAACACAAGAAATAGCATGATGCGGTAGATGTACATCTTACTGCTCCGGTGGAGTGGGGCGATGGGCAAGCGGTGCCAGGCGTGACACCGTCCAGTTCTCTATTGCCCAGCGTAGTTGCGCTTCCGGCGATTCATCGACAAGCGCTGGCGGTGGCGCTTGGTCGAGTAGCTGCAGCGCCTGAAAGAGCTGGCGGCGTATCCCGGTGCTCTCTTCGGCTAGGGCGGGTGCTAGGTTCTGCTTGGAGAGCTTTTGGCCATCCGTAGTTACCACTAATGGTAGGTGCAGGTAACGAGGTGTTGGTAGGCTTAGCGCTGCCTGTAACTGCTGCTGCCAAGGCGTGTTATCCAGCAGGTCGTACCCGCGCAAGATATTGGTAATGCCCTGGTGGGCGTCATCCACCACCACCGCGAGCTGGTAGGCCCATAATTGATCTTTGCGCTTTAATACTACGTCGCCCAGTTCGGCGGGGTCGAAGTGCTGCTCGCCGAACAGCCGATCATTCCAACCTACGGGGCGTTTGGCGAGGTCGCTGCGCAAGCGCCATGCGACCGGCTTGGTGGCATCGCACACGCCGTTTCGGCACCAGCCGGGGTAGATGTCAAAGGCCTGCCACTGCTTGCGCGAGCAACTGCATGGATACGCCAGCCCCTGTTCAACGAGCTGATCCAGCGCGTGCTGGTAGGCATCATGACGATGGCTTTGCCATATCACCTCACCATCCCACGTTAGTCTAAAGGCCTCTAGCTGGCGCAAAATAGTGCTGTCCGCGCCTTCTGGGCAGCGTGGCGGGTCGATATCTTCGATGCGTACCAGCCACTGGCCGCTAGCGGCGCGGGCATCCAAATAGCTGCCTAAAGCGGCAACCAGCGAGCCAAAGTGCAGCGGCCCGGAAGGGGTGGGGGCAAAGCGCCCTCGATAGTGAGTGGTGGCGGTCATGGCAACCCGTCGTTTGGGAAACTGCGTAGCGATGAGAAGAACAAGATGACAAACAAAAACGGGCACCTCAAGGGTGCCCGTTGGCTGTCATCTTAGGATGACGAGGCGTTTGGTACTTAACCGCCCAGTTGCTTCTCTTTCAGCTCGGCCAGGGTTTTGCAGTCAACGCAAAGCGTGGCGGTGGGGCGTGCTTCCAAACGGCGGATGCCAATTTCCACGCCGCAGGCTTCGCAGAAGCCGTAATCGTCTTCGTCGATCTTCTCGATGGTTTCGTTGATCTTCTTCAGCAACTTACGCTCGCGATCCCGGGTACGCAGTTCAAGGCTAAAGCCCTCTTCTTGCGTCGCGCGGTCAGCGGGGTCGGCGTAGTTGTTAGCATCTTCCTGCAGGTGGCGTACGGTACGATCCACCTCTTCCATGAGGTCCTGTTTCCAGTCCAGAAGCAGCTGGCGGAAGTGCGCGAGCTGCTTCTCGTTCATATACTCTTCACCCGGTGCCGGCTCATACGGGATGAAGGACTTGGACGCTTCCGGTTTCTTTTCCGCTACTGGCATGGGAGTGCCCCTTACGTATGTGACTGCTGATCGACCATGAGCGTGTGTCACGATCTCACGCCAAAGGGATGCTTGTTTAGCTGAAAATTGCGCGCGATGCAAGCATAATAGTGCGCTTTCGACCATGGTCCCACATCGTGTGCGACCTGCGTCATGGTTTAACTACTGCTAGGTGAAGGAGCCGTTATGGCCTGGAATTCGCGTGTCGATCACGTTGCGCCTTTTCGCGTGATGCACTTACTAGAAATGGCTCAGGCACGTGAGGCGGCTGGGCATGACGTGATTCATTTGGAAGTGGGAGAGCCCGATTTTGCCACTCCCGCACCCATTGTGGCGGCGGGTCAGCAGGCGCTTGCCGAAGGCAAAACGCGCTACACCCCCGCTGCCGGTTTGGCGTCGTTACGTGAAGCCATCGCTGGGCACTATGCCGAGCACTTCAACGCCACGGTGGATCCCGCCCGTATTCTGGTCACGCCCGGCGCTTCTGGCGCGCTGCTGCTGGCTAGCCAACTGTTGGTCGAAAGCGGCGACCGGGTATTAATGGCCGACCCTAATTACCCCTGTAACCGCCACTTTATGGCCCTGGCGGGCGCGGAAATTGATACCGTGCCCGTTGGGCGTGACAGCGGTTGGCAGCTCACCGCGCCGCTGATTGAGCGGCACTGGCAGGCCAAGACGCGGTTAGCGATGTTGGCAAGCCCCTCCAACCCTACCGGGCATACGTTGGATGCCGAGGCGCTCACGAAGGTGAGCGACACGGTAGCCGCCAAGGGCGGTGATCTCATCGTCGATGAGATTTACCAGGGGCTGAATTACGATGACGCGCCGCTATCGGCCACGTCGCTGTCGGATGACGCCTTTGTGGTGAATAGTTTCTCCAAGTACTTCGGCATGACCGGCTGGCGATTGGGCTGGCTGGTGGCGCCAGAACAGGCTGTCGAGCCGCTGACTCGGCTGGCACAAAATGTGTTCCTTGCCGCGCCAACACCTTCCCAGCATGCGGCGCTGGCAGCGTTTACTCCCGAGTGTCGGGATATTCTGGAAACCCGTCGCGCCACCCTCAAACAGCGTCGCCAGGTGCTGCTGGATGGCCTGGCCGAGCTAGGGCTTGCGCCTGATCTACCACCCCAGGGGGCGTTCTATCTCTGGCTGGATATCTCCCGCTACAGCCGCGACAGTCAAGCCTTCTGCGAGCGCCTGTTGGTGGAGGAGAACGTCGCCATCACCCCCGGCATCGACTTTGCGGTTCAGGGCGGCGAGCATCATGTGCGCATCGCGTTCACCAACGACGTGGCACGTCTGCAGGAGGCGGTGGTGCGCATCGCGCGTTTTGTGAGCCGCTTATGATGACCT
This sequence comes from Halomonas sp. Ps84H-12, assembly GCF_024124725.1. NCBI lineage: Bacteria > Pseudomonadati > Pseudomonadota > Gammaproteobacteria > Oceanospirillales > Halomonadaceae > Halomonas > Halomonas sp. Ps84H-12. The sequence goes on from NZ_JAMXSJ010000026.1 coordinate 50,729, forward strand.
ATCCAGGGCTGGTGCCCGGCATTCTGCTGCGCCGCTATAAGCGCTTTCTGGCCGATGTCCGCCTGGACAGCGGTGAGGAAGTGGTGGCCCACTGCCCGAATACTGGCTCGATGAAGGCGGTGAACGTACCCGGCTGCCGTGTATGGCTCTCGCCCAGTCATAACCCTAAACGCAAGCTTGGGTGGACCTGGGAGTGGATAGAGCTGCCCGAGCCAGATGGTGGAACGGCGCTGGCATCGGTGCACACAGGCCGTGCTAATCGATGGGTCGAAAGTGCCATTGAGGCCGGAGATATACCGCCGCTGTCGGGCTATCGAACGTTAAAGCGCGAGGTAAAGGTCGGCGAAGCGCGGCTCGATTTTCGCTTGGATGACCCTGAGAAGGGGGTTGCCTATGTGGAGGTCAAGCAAGTCACGCTGAAAGAGGCGGATGGGCATGGCTACTTTCCCGACTCCGTGAGCGTGCGCGGCACCAAGCATTTGCACGCGTTGGCTGCGCTGGCTGAGCAGGGTAAGCGGGCGGTGCTGCTGTTTTGCGTGGCCCATGAGGGGATTGCGGACGTGGCACCGGCGACGCATATCGACCCTACCTATGCGGCGGCGTTAGCCGATGCGGTAGAGGCGGGCGTGGAAGTGTTGGCGTACGGCGTCACGGTGGAATGGCAGCAGGGCGTACCGGTAGCGGCCCGCTTGGCGCGGGCGCTACCGGTACGGGGTTAGCGTTCGATATAAAAGCGCTGGATAAAGCTCACCGGCTCGGGGTTTTCATTGCGGTCGTAGCGCACGTCGAGATTGAAGCGCATCGGCTCGTCTTGGCGCAGCGTGAACGTGGCCAGATGGTAGGTGGCATCGCCATCGTGCACGGTGCGAAAGCTGAGCGGTTCGCGGGTGTCGGTGAGGTCGCTAACGTAGCCTTCAACGCTAGCGTTGACCGGTCGCGTGGTGCCATCTGGCTGACGCTCGCGCACGCTGACATTCACTAAGCCGTGCCCGATGCTGCGCTGGATACTGTTCGCCTGCGCCACTTCTGGTGTGAGAAAGCGCGTTTCAATGGCGTTGTAGTGGATTTCGTACTCGCCCACTCGCACCATCTGCTCGGCCGCTGCCTGGGTGGCGCTGAGCAGCGTCCCCATTAGCAGCGTTAGCAGTGAAAAGCGTCGCAGTGTCGCGATAGCCATAGCGTGTCTCCTCTCATGGGTGAGGTAAGTGCGGTATTAGGCGCGTCGGCGCACTCGGAAAATGGCGATTTCACCAAACAGGTTCGGCCACCACTTCGAGGTCCAGTGCCCCTTGTGGTCGCCCACTCCTACGGCGCGGTCAACAATCACCAAGCCTTTCTCTTTGCACAGATGCTCGAAGTCGTTAAACGTCGAGAGGTGGATATTGGGGGTGTCGTACCACGCGTGGGGCAGCGATTTCGATACCGGCATATAGCCGCGCAGCCCCAGGTGAATGCGGTGACGCCAGTAGGCGAAGTTGGGGAAGGTGATGATGCCCTCCTCGGCTACTCGAAGCATTTCATCAAGCATCTTATCCGGGCGGCGCAGCGCCTGCAGCGCCTGGGTCATGATGACTTGGTCATAGCTATTGTCGCAGAAGCTACTCAGGCCATCGTCCAGGTTGTGCTCGATGACGTTGACGCCGCGCGCCACACACTGGGTGATACCGTCTGGGTCGATCTCCAACCCGTAGCCGGTCACGCCTTTCTCTTGGGCCAGCCGCTCCAGCAAAACGCCGTCGCCGCAGGCGAGGTCAAGGATGTGTGCACCTTGGGGAACCCAGTCGTAAATCAGTTCAAGATCCGTGCGCATTAGCGTATTTCCTCCGCGCCTGCGGCGTCGATGTGCTGCTCTCGTGCGACGCGGCCCATAAAGGCGCTGAACAGCGCTTGGTAACGCGGTTCTGGCAATAAGAAGGCATCGTGCCCGTGGGGCGATTCAATGTTGGCATAGCTCACCGATTTGCCCGCGCGCGTTAGTGCATCCACCAACTCCCGGGAGCGCGACGGCGGGAAGCGCCAATCGGTGGTAAAGCTGACGATCAAAAAGGGGCACTGCGCTGGTGCCAAGGCGCAGGCAAGATCGCCGTCGCAGCTGGCCGCCGGGTCGAAGTAGTCCAGCGCTTTGGTCATTAGCAGGTAGGTATTGGCATCAAAGGCGGTCGAGAAGGTATCGCCCTGATAGCGCAGGTACGACTCCACCTGAAACTCGACGTCGAAGCCAAAGCTCAAGTCGTCGCTGCGCAGGTCGCGGCCAAACTTGCTGCCCATGGCATCTTCGGAGAGGTAGGTGATATGCCCGACCATGCGGGCCAGCTTCAGCCCCCGTTTGGGTGCGGTGTCGTGCTCGGCGTACCAGCCGTCGAAGAACTCCGGGTCTGAGCGGATGGCTTGGCGGGCGACCTCGTTGAAGGCGATGTTCTGCGCCGAGAGGCGCGGCGTGGCCGCAATGACGACGGCATTGGCGACCCGTTCGGGGTAGGTGATCGTCCACTGCAGCACCTGCATGCCGCCCAAACTGCCGCCCACTGCCGCTGCCCAGCGCTCAATGCCCAGATGATCGGCGAGGCGCGCTTGGCTGGTGACCCAATCGCTCACCGTGACCACGGGGAAGTCAGGACCCCACTGGCGGCCGGTGTCCGGGTTATGGCTCGCCGGGCCAGTACTGCCGTGGCAGCCGCCTAGGTTGTTCAGCGACACCACGAAAAAGCGATTGGTGTCGATGGATTTGCCGGGTCCGATATGGGCATCCCACCAGCCAGGTTTGCGATCCTCGGCCGTGTGGTAGCCCGCAGCGTGATGATGCCCCGACAGTGCGTGGCAAATCAGCACCGCGTTAGAGCGCTCGGCGTTCAGCGTGCCGTAGGTCTCATAGATCAGTTCGTACTCCGGCAGCGTTTTGCCACAGGCAAGCGGCAGCGGCGTCTCGAACTTAACCACGTGAGGGGTCACAAGGCCAACGGAGTCCGCCGGCCGGTCGTCATAAGCAAGAGTGTCTGAATCAGGCATCGAAAGCGCTAGTCCTGCAAAAATAAGTCCTGCAAAAAGTAAGCTCGGGGCGATAGTCGAGTCGATAGGGCCTTTATAGGCCTACGAGTGCGCCCGAGATGCCCGCCGCGCGGATCAGCGAGCCAACCACTAAGCCGTCTACTAGGTTAATGGCGATAAAGACCACGATCGGCGAAAGATCAATCATGCCTAGCGGCGGAATCACCTTTCTCACCGGAGCCATGATCGGCTCGACCAACTGCATCACCAGCAGCGCGCCGGGGTGGCTGGCATTCGGCGCGACCCAGCTCAGAATGATCATCACGATCATGGCAAAGAAGTAGATCTTCAAGATGGCGTTGGCCAGCGCGGCCACCCCAGCAATCAGCAGCCCTGCAATGGGCGGCATACCCACGCCGATCACCATGAAAATGGCAATCATACTGACCACTTTGAGCACGAAACCGGCCGCCAGGGTGGCAAGGTCAAAGCGACCGGCGACCGGCCCTAAAAAGCCTTGGAACAGCCCCACGACAGGCTGGGTGATTTTCACCACCGACTGGCTGAGCGGGTTGTAGTAATCCGCTCGGGATGCCTGCAGCAAAAAGCGCAGCATTAACAGAAACAGATAAATATTGATCAGCGAGTTCACCAGCATTAACCCGGCGCTGCCTAATTGACTTCCCATTGTGGCTTCTCCTAAAAAATGTCGTTCTTGAGATGAGCGGCGTGCCTGCAGTTCATCCCGTTCTTATGGTGTGATTCACGGTCGGTTGCCTACGTAAGACTCAATCGTTACCGCTTAGCTCTTTGGACATGGCATCGGCGCGCGCGGCGCAGGCCTGCATGGCGTCGGCAATGATCGTGCGCAGGTGCGCATCTTCCATATGCGCAATAGCGCGCTCGGTGGTGCCGCCCGGTGACATCACGTTCTGCTTCAGGGTGGCCGGGTCTTTGTCGCTGCGCTGGGCCATAGTGGAGGCCCCCAAGGCGGTTTGAATGGCCAAGCGGCGGGCGGTTTCGGCAGGCAGGCCGAGCTTCACGGCGGCCTCTTCCATGGCTTCAAACATTAAGAAGAAGTAAGCCGGGGCGCTGCCGGAAACCGCGGTCACCGCATCTAGTAAACGCTCTTCCTCGACCCACTCGACAATACCCACGGCTTCCATTAGCTGCGTGGCGAGGGTGCGCTGGGCATCGCTGACCGCCGCGTTGGCGTACAGGCCGCTGGCACCGATGCCGACCAGTGACGGGGTGTTGGGCATGCAACGCACCAGGGCGTTGCCGCCGCCCAGCCACTGGTCGATGGTGTTGGCATCCAGGCCTGCAGCAATGGAAATTACCAGCGGCGCCTGCTGCTGAACGCTTTCACGCAGGGCTTCACAAACGCCGCGCATGATCTGCGGTTTGACCGCCAGCACGACCACATCTGCACCGTTAACCGCTGCACTGTTGTCGGTGTGGGTATGAATACCCAGGCGCGCCTTCAGCGGAGCCAGTTCGCTTTCGTTGGGGGCCGTGGCGGTGATGTCGCTAGGTGAGACACCGCTTTCGATCAGGCCGCCGATAATGGCACCGGCCATATTGCCTGCGCCAATGAAGGTGATCTTGCTCGCCATGGGGGTATCCTTTTTCGCAAATGGCTGCGTCTTGCAGCGTGTAAAGTAAACCGTGAGTTGTGTGAGCCGCGTGCTGTGTGAACCGTAGTTAGCCCCGAGCGCCAAAAATGGCGGTGCCTAAACGTACCAGCGTGGCGCCTTCTAAGACAGCCGCTTCTAAATCGTCGCTCATACCCATCGAGAGCGTATCCAGCGGTGCTTCAGGCAGTGCCGCTTGGAGCTCTTCCAAGAGCTGGCGCAGCGCTGCCAGCGGCTGGCGCTGTGCTTCTAGCGTCTCCGCCGGGGCGGGAATCGCCATCAGCCCGCGCAGGGCGAGGCCTGGCAGGGCGGCAATCTCTTGGGCCAGTGCCAAGGTACCCTCGGGCAGCACGCCGGATTTCGTGGCCTCGCGGCTAATATTGACCTGCAGGCATACGTTTAGCGGCGGTAACGCTGCCGGGCGCTGTTCGCTCAGGCGTTTGGCGATCTTTAACCGGTCAACGCTGTGTACCCAGGCAAACTGCTCGGCCACAGCGCGGGTCTTGTTCGATTGCAGTGGGCCAATGAAGTGCCACACAATGCCGTCAAGATCCTCAAGCGCCGCTTGTTTATCCAGCGCCTCTTGCAGGTAGTTTTCACCAAACTCGCGCTGGCCGTGCTGCCACGCTTCGCGCAGCATCTCGGCGGGCTTGGTTTTGCTCACCGCCAGCAGGGTGGCGCTGGTGGGCGAGCGTCCGGCATCCTCAAGCGCCCGGCGCAGGCGTTCACGCGCAGATGCAAGTGACTCGGGGAGCGCGTTGTCTGTCATACTCAAGCACCTTACCGCAGCTGGGAAAGAGAGATGGATATTACCGAACTGCTGGCATTCTCGGCAAAGCAGAATGCATCCGACTTGCACCTTTCGGCGGGTCTGCCTCCCATGATACGTGTTGATGGCGATATTCGTCGGCTTAATGTGCCCGCCATGGAGAACAGCGACGTTCGGCGGCTGATCTACGACATCATGAACGATCGGCAGCGCCGCGACTATGAAGAGCACCTAGAAACGGACTTTTCCTTCGAAGTGCCGGGCGTGGCGCGCTTTAGGGTTAATGCCTTCAACCAGGCACGCGGGGCAGGGGCCGTCTTTCGTACCATTCCTAACAAGGTGCTTTCCATGGACGCCTTGGGCATGGGCGAGGTGTTCCAGCGCCTTTCGATGCTACCCAGGGGATTGGTGCTGGTGACCGGGCCCACGGGGTCGGGCAAAAGCACGACCTTGGCGGCGATGATCGACTACATCAACGAACAGCGCTTCGAGCATATTCTGACCATCGAAGATCCGGTGGAGTTTGTGCACACCAGCAAGCGTTGCCTGATTAATCAGCGGGAGGTTCACCGCGATACCCATAGCTTCTCTGGGGCGCTGCGAAGCGCGCTGCGCGAAGACCCGGACGTGATTTTGGTCGGTGAGTTGCGGGATCTCGAAACGATCCGTTTAGCGCTCACCGCTGCTGAAACGGGGCACCTAGTATTTGGTACGCTGCACACGACTTCGGCGGCGAAAACCATCGACCGGATTATTGATGTATTCCCCGGCGAAGAGAAATCTATGGTGCGCTCGATGCTGTCTGAATCGCTCCAGGCGGTCATCTCGCAAACGCTGTTGAAGCGTCAGGGTGGCGGACGCGTGGCGGCCCACGAGATCCTGATTGCCACGTCTGCGGTGCGTAACCTCGTTCGCGAAGATAAGGTGGCGCAGATCTACTCCGCCATCCAGACCGGCGGCGCACTGGGAATGCAGACCCTGAATGCCTCGCTCGCTAAGCTGGTTAAAGAGGGCGTGGTGAGTATGGAGGAAGCCCAAGTAAGAGCTAAAGGCACGCTGACGTTAAAAGATGAGTAAGGCGGCAAAAGGATAATAGACGCGATGAGTGAGCCAGCCAGCGGTATGACCGTGACCCAGTGGCTGCACCAACTGCTGGGTATTATGGTCGAGCAGCAGGCATCAGACCTGCTGATTTCGGTGGGCGCACCGCCCAGTTTGAAAACGCCCAAGGGGCTAATGCCGCTGGGGCGTCAGCCGCTCTCCTCTAGCCAGGTGCGTAGCCTGGTTCTGAATGCGGTTCCCGAAAAGCAGCGGGAGCGATTTCAAGAGGAGCACGAGGCGAACTTTGCCCTAAGCCTGGAGAGTGCGGGGCGGTTTCGGGTAAGCGCCTTTCAACAGCGCAACGAGCCCGCCATGGTGGTGCGCCGCATTGCGCAGACCATTCCGACCCTCAGCGCGCTGGGCGTGCCTAGCCAGTTGGCGACGTTGGCCAATGCCAAGCGCGGGCTGGTGCTAGTGGTAGGCGGCACGGGAACGGGGAAATCCACCACTCTGGCGGCGATGATTCAGGAGCGTAACGCCTCAGTCGGTGGGCACATCATCACCATTGAAGATCCTATCGAGTACTTGCATCCGCACCAGCGGGGCATCGTTAATCAGCGCGAGGTGGGGGTGGATACGGAGTCCTTCGAGGTGGCGCTGAAAAATACGCTACGCCAAGCGCCGGATGTGATCTTGATTGGCGAAGTGCGTACCCGCGAGACCATGGAGCACGCCCTCACTTTTGCGGAAACCGGGCATCTCTGTTTGGCGACGCTGCACGCCAACAACGCTAACCAGGCGTTGGAGCGCATCCTTCACTTCTTTCCCCATGAGCGGCACGAGCAGGTGCTGATGGATCTGTCGCTGAATTTGCGTGCTGTAGTGGCGCAGCAATTGCTGCCTACTCAGCAGGGTGGCCGCTGCGCGGCGATCGAGATTTTGCTCTCGTCGCCACGGGTGGTGGATCTGATCCGAAAAGGGCGTATTGATGAACTAAAGCAGGCCATGGCAGGCTCCCGCGACGCGGGGATGCAAACCTTCGATCAGGCGCTTTATGCGCTTTATCAAGCGGGCCAAGTCAGCCAGCAAGTGGCGCTGGCCCATGCGGATTCCGCCAACGACCTGCGGCTGATGATCAAGCAGGGCGACGCCGTCGCCAGCGGTAAGCCGTTAGATGCGCAGGTGCCGTCTCATCTTGCTCTGCGCGACGGTGACGATTATTGACGGTCGCCGCTAGGGGGCGTAAATGCCGCCCAGTACCCGCGGGCCGCTGGCGCCGGTCACGGAAGACAAGTTGCCGGGTAACCCGTGCAGGCGCTGATGGGCGAGCCAAGCAAAGGCTCCTGCTTCAATCCAATCTTCCGGCCAGCCCAGCGTAGCGGGGGAGAGTAGCGTGACCTTAGGAAGGTGCGCGGCTAACCTTTCCATCAAATAGGCATTGTGAGCACCGCCACCGCCTACCAGTAGCGTGGCGCTGGGCTGGCTTAGTGGCAGTTGGGTCACCCCTTGCGCGACACTCACCGCCGTCAGTTCGGCCAGCGTTGCCTGAACATCCCGGGGGACTTCGTCGCCAGTGAGGTGGTCGCTCAACCACGCTAAGTGAAACAGCTCGCGCCCGGTGCTGCGCGGCGGCGGCTGATGAAAAAAGGGTTCTTGCAGCAGGCGGGCGAGCAGCGCTTGGTCGATTTGCCCGCTGGCCGCCCAAGTGCCGTTCTCATCAAATCGCTCGGTGTGATGTTTGGCAAACCAGGCATCAAGCAGCACGTTCGCCGGGCCGGTATCGAAGCCCACCACGGCGCGCTCCTGTTCTTGAGGAAGCCATGTAAGATTGGCAAAGCCGCCCAGATTCAGCACGAGCTGTTCGCCTTGGCGCTGCCCAAACAGCGCTTGGTGGAACGCGGGCGCTAGAGGCGCTGCTTGGCCGCCAGCGGCCAAGTCCCGGCGGCGAAAGTCGGCCACCACCGTGCATCCCGTCAATTCTGCCAGCAGGCTCGGGTTGTCTAGCTGTAGCGTATACGCCGGACCACCCTGGTGACCTTGCGGCGCGTGCTCAATCGTCTGGCCGTGGCTGCCAATCGCTGTAATCTGAGCCGGGACGAGCCCCTGTTCCGTTAATAGTGCTGTAACGGCCTGGGCCTGGAGGCGGCAAAAGGCATCCTCGGCGGCGGCCAGTTCGGCAAAGTGCGCTGCTGGCGCGTGGCAAAGGTGCAGTAGCTGCGCGTGCAGCGTATCGGGCATGGCAACGGCAGCCGTGGCTAATAGCTTAGGCGGCGCGCCAGGAGTGATAGAGACCAGGGCGGCATCAATACCGTCCAAGCTGGTGCCTGACATGAGCCCGATATAGTAGGCCGTCGGTGTGGAGGAAGCGGTTTTCATCATGCGAGTCATCCAAAACGGGGTGAAGGCTCAACCAAGGCGGTGGAGCGTGATAACATCGCCCACTATTGATTATTTAAACGCCTTTAACGGCACATAGTACATGGAGATCGGCAATGAGTGAGGTGGATCAGGCGTTAGCGCTGCTGTCGCGGGGGACGCATGAAATCCTGGTAGAAGACGAGCTGCGTAAAAAGCTCGCGTCTGGTCGCAAGCTGCGTATTAAAGCAGGGTTCGACCCTACAGCACCTGATTTGCACCTGGGCCACAGCGTACTGCTGACCAAAATGCGTCAGTTCCAAGATCTCGGTCATACCGTCATCTTTTTGATTGGTGACTTCACCGGCCGTATTGGTGACCCGACCGGTAAAAACGTCACCCGTAAGCCGCTGACCGAAGCCGACGTCAAGGCGAATGCGGAAACTTATAAAGAGCAGGTGTTCAAAATCCTCGATCCGGAAAAGACCGAGGTGCGCTTCAACGCGGAATGGTTTGGCGAGTTAACGGCTGCCAAAATGATTGAGCTGGCAGCACAAAGCACCGTGGCTCGCATGCTGGAGCGTGATGACTTCGAGAAGCGCTACAAAGCGAATCAGCCGATTGCGATTCACGAGTTTCTTTACCCGCTAGTGCAGGGCTATGACTCCGTCGCACTAGAAGCTGATATCGAACTGGGCGGCACCGATCAGAAATTTAACCTGCTCATGGGGCGCGAGATTCAAAAGCACTTCGGCCAGGAGCCTCAGGTGGTCATCACGATGCCCCTGCTAGAAGGTTTGGACGGCGTGCAGAAAATGTCCAAGTCGCTTGGCAACTACGTGGGCGTGGATGAAGCACCGGGTTCCATGTTCAATAAGCTGGTCTCCATGCCCGACAGCTTAATGTGGCGTTACTTCGAACTGCTCTCGCTGAAATCGAACGAAGAGATTGAGGCGTTGAAGCAGAGTGTCGAGCAGGGTGCGAATCCTCGCGATGTGAAAATGGAGCTTGCCCGCGAACTCATCGCCCGCTACCACGGTGATGAAGCCGCCGTGAATGCGCACAAGTCGGCGGGTAACCAGTTGGCCGATGGTGAGTTGCCGGAAGACCTGCCAGAAGTAGACGTCGATTTTGAAGGCAGCGAGCAGGCCCCGGTTGCGACTGTTCTGAATCGCTCAGGCTTAACCAAGAACAGCGCACAAGCCAAAGACATGCTGAAAAATGGCAGTGTCAAAGTGGATGGTGAGGTCGTTGCTCAAGACACCATGCTCGCCACTGGTAAAGTGTATGTGATTCAAGCGGGCAAGAAGCGTTACGCTCGCGTGACCCTGGTGTGAACTTTCTGAAAACTTTTTCACATTAGCTCTTGCCAACCCGGCCGCGAATCCGTAAAGTACGCATCCGCTGCCGGGGACGCCCAGCGTTACCAGCGGTGAATGAGGTTGAAAAACCTCTGGTTTGTCAGGAAGTTAGAGTCGTCTTGTTGCTGTTTAGATCGCTCGCTTCACTCGCTGAAAACAGTGGTTGACAAACACCGGGAAGTGCGTAAAATACGCCTTCCTCGCTGAGGCAACACGGTTCAGGTCATCGAGCCAGCACAGCGAACTTAAGAAAGTTGCTCTTTAACAATTTGATCAGGTAATTCATGTGGGCGCTTGCCGATGAGGGTGATAAATCACCAATTATCAAGGCAAGCGCACAAGAGAGATGTTCACATCTTTCAAATTCGTTTGAACCTTGAGCCAAGTTTGATCCGCTTTTGTTGCCTTCGGGCAGCGAGTAAGGATCGCATTGATCTTAAACTGAAGAGTTTGATCATGGCTCAGATTGAACGCTGGCGGCAGGCCTAA